>JBMOHZ010000361.1:0-3036 GCA_049317585.1 Paludibacter sp. | reverse complement strand
AGCTCCAAAACTTTTCGATTGTGATTGGCTATCATCTTTGGTGTACGAATAAAGTCCGTATAGGTTTAATGTGGTGGTCGGTAATAATTTATAATCGAACGACAACATAGCCGATTGCCTGTATTTTGTTTTAAGTATATAATTTAAACCTACTCCATCAATTAAAAATCCGTCATTTACATCTGAACTATAAAGACTATAACCAGAACTTATGGTTTGTGTGCTTCGGTTCACCTTCTCAGCACTTGCCGAAAAAAAAATGCCTAACTTGTTTTCTAAAAACCTATTGCTAACTTCACCTTGAAATTTGTAATTACCGAAATAATTATTCATATTGTTGTAGCCTAGTTGTGCCATAACGTTGGAACGAAAACCCTTGTCTGTTTCTCTTAGTTTCAGATTCACTGTTCCCGCTACCGAATTAGCTTCCATATCTGCCGTTAACGATTTGTAAACCTCCACGCCCTGAAGCACATACTGAGAAATCCCCGAAATGTTTGTTTCGCGGCTACCTCCAGAGGATGAAGGCATCAGCACACCATTCAAAGTAACCGAAGTATATTTAGGTTCTAAGCCACGAATTACCAACCCTGTACCTTCGCCACCACTTCGCTGTACCGAAATGCCCGGTAATCGACCAATTGCTTCTGTAGCATTGGCATCCGGATTTTCTTGCAACCTGTCGGCTGCCACTACGTTTTTTATGGTGTTAGAGTTTATTTGTTGGCGTATGGCATTTTTTTGTCCAATGGCTTGGGCAGTAATTACTAACTCTTTCAAAGCCAGCGGAGTTGGTTCTAGCTTTATTTTTAAATCATCACTTGTATTAAGTAACGCTTCTTTTGCATCGTAGCCAATATAACTAATGCGTAACTTGGCATTCAAAGGAGCTTCAAGCATAAAGCGTCCATTAATGTCTGTTGCTACACCAATCGTTGTTCCGGGGATGATTACACTTGCACCAATAACAGGTTGTCCTTTTTCGTCGAGAACCACACCCGAAATCTTTCGATTTGGCTTTGGGGCGTTTGTAGGAGTCTTGTTTTGAATTTGCTGAGGTTTATAAATTGAAATACTTTTTCCTGTTATCTCAAACTTTATCCCATTTTTTTCAAAAAGAATAGTCAAAATCTCTTCCAAATTTTTATTTTCTGCCTCAATCGTTACAAGTTCTTTTAAATTAACATCATTACTCCGCACTAAGTACGAATATCCAGTTTTTGCTTCCAATTGATTTAAAACCTCACCCAAGGTCTGGTTTTTAATTTTCAGATTTATCTTTGTGTCTTGTGCCGAAATAGAAATTCCGGATGAAGCAAAGACAAGAGCTAAAAGCAAAAGTGATTTTCGAAAAAGCATTGCGTGTTTTGTAGTATTAAATGTTCTGATTTCCATAAGTGTTACTTAATATTTATGGTTACAATTTTTCCGTTGTATGTTCTTGTAAATTTTTTATCCACGTCAATATAATCCAGTAATGTATTGAGTGGTAAATTTAAATCGAGACTACCGGAATAAAATTCATTTTTAATTTTGTTCGACTGAAAGTTTATTTGAACATCATATTTCCGCTCTAAATCTTTAGCGATATCTTCGAGCGAAGCATCTACAAAACAGAGCTTGCCTGTTTGCCATTGAGCCGATTTGGAAACATCTGCAGCAAAAGATTGCATTGTATTCGCTTTTTTATTGTAAATCATTTTTTGATTAGGCTTTAACGTTAAGGTCGGAATAGTTTTACTATCGGGTACTGAAACATCCACTTTTCCCTCTATCAGATTTACCTCAACCGTTTTGTCATTCATGTACGAACGCACATTAAAAGTTGTACCCAGAACCTTTATTTGTATTGTGCTCGTGTGAACTAAGAATGGTTTATTTTTATCCTTTTTTACTTCAAAGTAGCCCTCGCCTGTTAATTCAACAGTTCTGTTATCATCTCCATAACTATTGTTGTATTTTAGGGTAGAGCCAGAATTGAGCCACGCCACTGTTCCATCCGGAAGTATTATTTTTGATTGCGAACCAAGTGGTACAATAGTTTGATAACTCATCGCATTATTGGATGAATTATTAAATTTGGTGTAAATGTAATAAATTGAAGTAGAAGTGGAAAGTGCAAAAATAATTATGGCCGCAGTACGTAAGAAGTATTGCATGTATTTAGGTTTGCCATTTAACGTCAAACCACTATTCAGAAGTTGTAGTAAGTATTTGTAGTTTTGTGCTTTTTTTGATTCAAAGTGAGGTACTTGAGAAATGGCATTCATTTTAACCGCATCATCATAGAGCACTTTGTAGTTAGGATCAGAATTGAGAATGTCCAACAACAAGCGATTGTCATTATCGGAATTATTCCCCGATAAATGGCCTAACATAAGTTTTTCGAATTGTTGTTTTCTGTCCTGCATTAGATTGGTTAAATAGCCTTTTTATTGCTATCTATAACTAAATACACATCTCGACATGTAAACGTTTAGGCAGGTTCGCAGTTTTTTTATGAAATGAATAAATTGATTGGTATAAGAGTGGAAATTACCTGTTGGCATTAGTCTCAATCTAGCAATTCGTAATTTGTGCTTCGTCCTCCCGCATCCTCTTTCTGCAATACATTTTTATGAATTAAATCATTAATATCTCTAATTGCCGTATCTTTTGAGCATTTTGCAATTTTCGCCCATTTCATGGATGTCATTTTTCCTTCAAATCCATCCAATAATTTGTTCAAAACCTTTTTTTGCCTTTCGTTAATGATAGTTTTCGAATGCTTACTCCAAAAATCAGCTTTATATAAGACTCTGTTTAGAATTCCGTCAGTTGATTTTAGGGCATTTATCAAGCAACTTAAAAACCATTCTATCCAATCGGTAATGTCAAGGTCTCCCTTTTGTGTGCTTTCAAGTTTTTCGTAATACTGCTTTCTTTCAATCCGAATTTGGGCCGACATACTATAAAATCGTTGTGTGCTTTTATCTGATTGCGCTAACAACATATCAGTTAATGCTCTTGTTATTCGACCGTTGCCATCCTGAAAAG
>JBMOHZ010000360.1:0-3037 GCA_049317585.1 Paludibacter sp. | reverse complement strand
ACTTGCTTAAAAATTCTTTTAGGTAATCCACTAATTGATTGAGTGTTGTACGTTCAGCACATGCGGTGTTGTATACTTGATTTACTGCTTCGGGATTTTGTGTTTCGAGTGCTAGTATATTCATTTTTACAACATTATCAACGTAGGTATAGTCACGGGAGAATTCGCCATCTCCGTTTATAGTTACTGGTTCATGAGCAATTAGTTTTTTTACAAATAGCGGAATAACAGCTGCATACGCTCCAAATGGGTCTTGTCGGCGACCAAACACATTAAAATAACGTAACCCTATGCATTCCATTCCGTAAGTTTTTGCAAATACATCAGCATACAGCTCGTTTACATATTTGGTAACGGCATAAGGCGAAAGTGGTTTTCCAATTACATCTTCTACTTTAGGAAGTGCTTTGCTGTCGCCGTAGGTTGATGAACTGGCAGCATAAACAAAACGCTTTACGCCAGCATCGCGAGCTGCAACTAACATATTCATAAAGCCCGAAATATTTGTTTCGTTGGTGGTAATAGGGTCATTGATAGAACGAGGAACTGAACCAAGAGCTGCTTCATGAAGCACATAATCAACATTAATTACTGCTTTTCGGCAGTGTTCCAAGTTACGAATATCGCCTTCGATAAATTTAAAGGAGTTAGGATAATTAACTAAGAATGGAGCAATATTCATCGGATTTCCGGTTGCAAAATTATCCAAACAAGTTACGTTATCGCCTCTGCATAGTAGCGTTTCGCAAAGATTTGAGCCAATAAAGCCGGCACCGCCTGTTACTAAAATATTCATATTATATCAGATGTTTGCTGTGTAACTAAAATTATAACTTTAACTTCAGCAAATATACGGGCTATCAATAAGTTAGAATGTAACAGAATATTGAAAAATGCAGTCGCAAATAAAAGTTTTTTATGTAGCAAATAGTATTACTTTTATAAAAAAAACTCTTAGTTGTATTTTATAATAATATATTGCATATGAGATGTTTAAAATAAAAAGAGCTATTAACTCAACATAAGTTATTAGCTCTTTTCGATGCAATTCATTCAAGTTTTTATCAATATCAATCGTATTTTATAAACATCATTTTATAAACAAATTCTTGTATATGTAGAATGCAGAATATTTAATTTATCTAGCTGATATCCAATTTTTTACTGCAATAGCAGCGTTTTCTCCATCGATAGCCGACGAAGTTATACCACCTGAATAACCCGAACCTTCGCCAGCAGGAAATAATCCTGCAATTTGTGGATGACAACCTGTTTCGGGATCACGTGGAATGCGCACAGCAGCCGAAGAACGTGTCTCTACTCCCACTACTACGGCTTCATTTGTTAAATAACCATGCATTTTTCGGTCGAATTTACGGAATGCTTCTTGCAAGCGACTCGAAATAAAATCGGGTAACCAAAAATGGAGTGGCGACGAAATTAATCCTGGCATGTACGAACAATCAGGTAAATCTGACGATACTCGTCCTTTTACAAAATCGACCATGCGTTGTGCTGGAGCAGTTTGACCTAAACCACCATTATTTTTAAATGCCATATTTTCGATAGATTGCTGATATTTTAAACCAGCTATTGCTCCAAATTCCTTAAATTCATCAGGAATATCTTCAGGCCGAATTTCAACTACCATTCCTGAATTAGCATAAGGTGAATTGCGTTTTGATGCCGACATTCCATTAACTACAATCTCTTCGTTACCACTTCCTGCCGGAACAATTCGACCTCCGGGACACATACAGAACGAATATACACCACGATCGGCTACTTGTTCCACCAAATTATAACTAGCTGCTGGTAAGTATTCATCGCGCGTTTTGCAATGATACTGAATGCTGTCAATCAGACTCTGAGGATGCTCAACCCTTACTCCCATGGCAAAACCTTTTGGTTCGAGTAAAATATTTTGTTTGTAAAGTAGTTCGTAAATATCGTGAGCCGAATGGCCTGTGGCCAAAATGAGTGCTTTGGCATGATAAGAATTACCTGAAACTGTTTTGCAACCTGTAATCGAATTATTTTCAATTAATATTTCTGTTACTTTTTCTTCGAAATGAATTTCACCACCACATTTGCGAATGGTATCGCTAATATTGCTTACAACTAAAGGTAATTTATCGGAACCAATATGTGGATGAGCCTCATACATAATTTCTTCCGCAGCACCATGATAATGAAATATCTCATAAATACGTTGCGCATTGCCTTTCTTTTTTGATCGTGTATACAATTTTCCGTCCGAAAAAGTGCCAGCTCCACCTTCGCCAAAACAATAATTGGATTCAGTATCGAAATTTTTATTCAAATTCAAATGGGCAATATCTAATTTACGTTTATCGGCTTGCTTTCCACGTTCAATAATAATTGGTCGTAGTCCATTTTCGATGAGTTTTAATGCAGCAAACAGGCCAGCTGGACCTGCTCCAATAATTAAAACTGCTTCATTTTCAGACACATCGGAATATTCAAACGATTCGTAATTCGATTTAGGAGCCATTTCGTTTACATATACTTCCAGCAAAACATTTACTTTGGGATACATCGAACGAGCATCGATTGATTTTTTCAGCGTTCGAATTTTTGTTATTGTCAAAGCATCAACATTGAGATGTTTAGCAACTTGGGTTGTTAGTAATTCTTGTTTCTCAGCCTGTTCGGGTGATAATATTAATTGAATTTGAGTGTGCATAATTTACGTTATCAATAGTTATGTTGCAAAGATAACTATTTAAATAGCAATTTTAGGTATTTGTTTTAAAATGCATAGAACATTTTATGAGTTTTTTAGTAAAATATCAATTAGAGTTTCCAAATTTCTCACTATCTTTGTACCCGAAAAATATGAAAAAAATCAATTCAAAATATTTTTTCGAGCAGTGCAACTTTCATTCAATTAGTTGCTTGGACGAATTGCCTCAAAATACAAATAAACCAATGTAAATCTTAATGGATTTGTGTTGGTTTTTTTTAAACCCTACCCCCTAAAGGGTAATAATGGAATAGGAATATATTATTAGAA
>JBMOHZ010000359.1:0-3054 GCA_049317585.1 Paludibacter sp. | reverse complement strand
CCAATAATATTACGTAAAGTACCATTGGGCGATTTCCACATTTTTTTTTAGCCCAAATTCTTTTACACGATCTTCATCAGGAGTTATTGTAGCACATTTAATACCAACATTGTATTTGTTAATAGCATTTGCGGCTTCAATTGTTACTTCATCGTTAGTAGCATCACGATTTTCCATACCTAAATCGTAATATTTTATATCCAATTCAAGATAAGGAAGTATTAATTGCTCTTTGATAAATGACCAGATAATGCGAGTCATTTCATCGCCATCTAGCTCAACAACTGGATTTTGTACATTAATTTTTTTCATTTTAATTTAGATAACAGACTATACACAACAAACAACAGTATTAAGAAATATTTTATCCTTCAACTGTTGTCTGTTATCCGTAGTCCAAAATTTAACTATCTTTTATTCAACGGTATAAATGGTTTTTTCTCACCAACATTTTTGTAAGCAGGACGAATGATACGTTTACTTGCAAAATTCAATTCTTCGATACGGTGTGCTGACCAACCTGCAACACGAGACATTGCAAACATAGGCGTGAAAATCTCACAAGGTAAACCAAGTGCTTCGTACACAAATCCTGAATAAAAATCGACATTTGTACAAACTTGTTTGCCTATTCCGTCACCTTTAAATGTCATAAATGCATTTACTGAACGTTCGTCGAGTAACTCAAGGAATGCAAATTCTTTTTCGATACCTTTTTCGATGGCCATAGCACGAGCCATTTCTTTAAGTAAAATAGCACGTGGATCCGAAATAGTATAAACAGCATGTCCAATACCATAAATAAGCCCACTTTTGTTATACGCCTCCTTATTCAACATTTTTTTAAGATATGCATCAATTTCATCTACATTAGTCCAATCTTTAATTGCTACTTTCAAATGATTAAACATATCAATTACTTTAATATTTGCACCACCATGCAAAGGACCTTTTAATGAACCTATTCCTGCTGCAATAGCAGAGTAAGTATCAGTAAGTGTTGAACTTACAACGCGAACTGAAAATGTAGAATTATTACCTCCACCATGATCGGCATGTAAAATAAGTGTCAAATCAAGAATCTTAACATCCAATTCAGTATAATTATTTGGACCCTTCATCATAAACAAGAAGTTTTCGGCGTATGACATGTTTTCGTTCGGATGACGAATATGTAATGAGCGACCCTGCTGCGAGTGACGAAGAATATTGTATGCATAAGCTACAATAGTTGGAAATTTTGCAATCAAATCAATGGATTGACGTATTAAATTGTCGCGTGAAATATCATCCGGATTTGAATCAAAAGTGTACATTTCCAAAACGCTACGTGCTAAAATATTCATAATATCCTGTCCTTCAAGATCTATGATATTCATAGTTGCTTTTTGCGCTAAAACCATACTATCTACTAACATTTTTGAAAATGCTTTTAACTCTTCAGCATCAGGCTGATAACCTGATAATAATAAAAATGCAGTTTCTTCAAAACCCAATCGGTTCTCGTTTGAAAAACCATGAACTAAATCTTCTACATCTATTCCTCTATAAATTAACTTTCCAGGTACAGCCTTTAAACCGCCTTCAGGTAATTTTTCATAACCCACAACATCACCTACTTTGGTTAGTCCAACTAGCACACCTGAGTGATCTTCGTTACGTAAGCCTCTTTTTACATTAAATTGAGTAAACAATTCTTTGTCTATACGACTAGTTGTTTTAATCGTTTCGGACAATTTGTAAATTAAAAAATCTTTTTCCATAAACATTGATTTTTTTGATATTATTATTATTTTTATTTTTTCAATCCATTTAATGCACTTCCAGATTTAAACCATTCAATTTGGGCATCATTATAAGTGTGAATTACCTCAAATTGTTCAGTACTTCCATCAGAATGGCTTAATTTTACAATTAAATTTTTTCCCGGTTCAAAAGTAGTTAAACCAAGTATGCTAATTGTGTCATTTTCGCGTACTTTATCATAATCATTTTTATCGGCAAATGTTAAAGCCAGCATTCCTTGTTTTTTCAAGTTTGTTTCGTGTATACGAGCAAACGATTTTACAATTATTGCTTTTACATTTAAGAATCGTGGCTCCATAGCTGCATGCTCACGACTTGAACCCTCGCCATAGTTTTCTTCGGCAACAACCACTGAACCAATTCCTTGAGCTTTCAACTTACGTGCCAATGCTGGTACAGCAATGTATTCGCCTGTAGATGAATCTAATACAGAATTTGTTTTGTCGTTAAACGTATTTACGGCTCCTATAAGCATATTGTCGGATATATTATCCAAATGTCCTCTGAATCGTAACCATGGACCAGCCATCGAAATATGATCGGTAGTACATTTACCTTTTACCTTAATCAGTAAGGGTTGATTAATTAAATCATTTCCATCCCATGCTTTAAAGGCAGCTAATATTTGCAAGCGTTTTGAATCAGGGCTAATAACCACATCAATTTTACTTCCATCGGCCACAGGTGCTTGGTATCCAGCATCCTCTACTGCAAAACCTTTAATTGGTAATTCGTACCCTTTTGGTTCAGCCAATTTAATGTTTTCACCTTTTGAATTTTTAAGTGTATCCTTCAATGGATTAAAACATAAATCGCCAGCAATGGTTAATGCAGCAACAATTTCGGGAGAGGCAATAAAGTTATGTGTGTTTGGATTACCATCGGCACGTTTGGCAAAGTTACGATTGAACGACGTGATAATTGAATTAGGACGCTCAGGTACATCAATCTCACGTTTCCACTGTCCAATACATGGCCCACAAGCATTTGCCATTACAATTCCACCTACTGATTCAAATTCGGCCAACACACCATCGCGTTCGGCTGTATAGCGTACTTGCTCCGATCCTGGGTTTATAATAAACTGAGCATTAACACTTAATCCATCTTCTTTGGCTTTTTTTACTATAGATGCAGCACGTGTCAAATCTTCGTAAGAAGAGTTGGTACATGAACCTATTAAACCAACTTCCATTTTTTGAGGATAGCCTTTTTCTTTTACAATTTTACCAAATTCCGAAATTGGAT
>JBMOHZ010000358.1:0-3065 GCA_049317585.1 Paludibacter sp. | reverse complement strand
CAACGAAATATGGATATAACACCATCCAATGCAGATACTTTGCGTGTTGTTTCTGGAGTATTTCCGGGTCAAGAATCTGTTTCTTTAAGTGTTATCTTAGACAGAACAAACGACTTTGCTTATGCAAAAGCTTCTGGTTATGCGAGCCCACTTTACTATTTAACTAGGTACCCAGGAACAACTTACAATTTTAAAGAACAAATTGATGCGTTGTTAAAACAAGGAACAATGGCAGATTTAGAGTACTTATTTAAAGCTATTAACGGTGCCGGAACGGCTACCGGCTCTTGGACAACGCTTTTACAAAAGAAAACTTCAAATGTTGGTTACTTATCTCCTACTTTGTTAGCTTTTTCTTTAGGACCAGACGCGCAGAATAACCTTTCTTACGTAGGATGGATTTCAAATATATCAATCAACCACACTGCGTTTACAGAAACCATGATCCCACTTCGTACAACCGTTTCATTTTCAATTGAGTGCTTCTCAGGCTCGGGAATTTCATCAGGTGCATAATGGCTATTTATAAAGGATCTCGTTACGAGTACTCAACTGTTGATTATTTTTCTACAAGTTTAGAAAAAGATGACAACGTTGTTGTTTTTTATGAATTTTCACAATTAGGTCTTGTTGAATATTGGGAACACACCTACATTCAAGGTGAAAGACTAGATCAAATTGCCTATAAATACTATAAACGTCCAGGATATTGGTGGATTATTCCTGAATACAACCCCTCAATTACAAACTTGAATGAAATTACTCCAGGAACAATATTAAGAATCCCAAATGTTTAATCACATTCACGTAGAGTTTCCAGGTACAAGCTTAGGGCCTAAATACACTTACTCTGCCACAATTAAACAAAGCCGTTTTGAACACGAAATTGCTATTATTAACTTTAGAGACTGGGGAGTTGAGTACGACGTTGTAAAGCCAAAAACACCCGTAAAAGTAATTATTACGGGAACAAAAACAAAAAGAAATTTTTATGGATATGTCCACCATGTAAGAACTGACCAAACTCCAGGTAAAAACTTTACCGAATTGGTTGTTATTGGGGCCTCTTATCTTATGGGAAACCCTTCCCAAACAATTTATAAAGAGACTACTGCTGACCGTGTAATTAAAACTATTGCAACAAAACATTCTTTTGTGTGCGATCCCTCCCCTCACCCACGTGTGTATCCACAAATTTCTCAAACCGGTCATACTGATTGGGAGTTTATGGTTCGTTTAGCAAAACAATCTGGGTACACATTGAGAGCAGAAAATACCGAACTATATTTTCAGCCCATTTTACAAGATTTTACAAATCTTCGACAAAACGCTCCTAAATTCATTATGCGAGGTGTAACAGACCCTGAAGGATCAACTATTTACTCTTTTAAGCCATTGATAGGCGAAAGTTTAGATTTTAAAGATGCTAAAAAAGCTGCAATAGCAATTAGTGGGCTTGATAAAACTTCAAACTCAAGAATTGCAATAACAAAACAAATTAAAAATAAAAAAACAAGACGTAAACAACAATCTGAGTTTTTTAATCAATTTGATACTTCGGTTGTAGCTAACGACATAGAAACAGCTGGGTACGAAGCCGAAGCTGCAGACAATAAAAACACTTTTCCTTACAGGGCTCGAGTTGAAGTTTTAGGTGATCCTGATCTACGCCCAGACCTCCCAGTCTTTTTAGACGGTCTTGGCACAACTTATTCGGGGTATTGGGTGGTCCTTGAAGCTGAGCATAGGATTATTGAGGAGCAGCTCAATCAACAACTTTACACAACAGTTATCACTGTTGGCATAGATTCTTTAGGTACCGCGGACTCCTGGGCTGACAATAAGGTGGTAACTTCTCCCGATTACCTTCAAAAGCGAACAATTATTCCAAATGTAAAACAGACAAAAGTTGTTCCAAAAACAGGATTAAGCGCACCCTCTACCTTCCCTACTCCTCAAACCAAAGGTACTTTTGGGGGCTCCTCAAACCGTAAACAGATACCTGCAGCTAAACGCACTCAAACAGAGCCGGTTTGGAAGAGCACAACGCGCACACTTAACAACATAATTCCTAAAACAACTAAATCCCCTATAATTACCAAACGCGTATTAAAGAAAGGGTCCTAGTAATGACTTTTGATAAACGGTTTTACGGAATTTACTTAGGCATGTGCGTAAACAACGAAGACCCAGAGAACAATCAGCGTATTCAATTAATAGTCCCTCAAGTTTTAGGTCAAGAAGTAACTGAATGGGCAGACCCATGCATGCCTGTAATGTTTAATGCCGATCACCCCGACCATAAAAAGCATTTAGCTTCTGAGGTGGCAGCTTTGCTTCAAGCTCATGCTAACCACACCGATACCCTAAGTACAGCAAGCGGAGGTTCCCCTGCGCATACTCACAGCATTACCCTTAACTTGGCTCATACAAACAACCACACAGGTAAAACACCAGATTCGACATTTCAATTAGACCATGAGCATGAGACAGACGTAAATAAAGCTAATAAATGGAACGAGTCTTCGGGTGATGCTTTTAATGACTCTACAGACACAAAAGAGCATACGGCTCACCGCGGGGTTCCAAATTTAGATCAAAAAGTATGGGTTATGTTTATAGCAGGAGACCCTAACTTTCCAGTATGGATGGGAGTCCTGTCATGACCGAAAAAGCAATATCTTTACCCTTTTCATTTGATTCATCTGGATCGGTGTCCTACACAACGGACGAAAAGAAAATTTGGCAAGACCGAGTGGTTTTAGTGGTCATGACCAGATTAACTGAGAGGGTTATGCGGCCTACTTTTGGTAGCACTGTCGGCGATTCGGTGTTTGAATCAGAAGAAACAGCCGAATCAATGATTCAGCAGGCAGTAGCCGCAGGGTTTTCTCAATGGTTAAAGCCGTTAACTCTTACCAAAGTAACCATAACGGTAGACCCAGCAGACGGATACCTATTAGCTACCGTACAATATAGATACGAAAAAGAAACAAATGATCAAAGTGTTCAAATTAAAACGGCTATTCTTAATCAATTTGAACGCATGGATCAAAAAGCTTTAA
>JBMOHZ010000357.1:0-3077 GCA_049317585.1 Paludibacter sp. | reverse complement strand
CCACTACTTACATTTACTATTTCGCCCACAAAGATAGTGAAATTTTATTCAAAATATGCCGTGTCGATCTGTTTATCAACCACTAATAGTTTTTGTATTGCTATTTCAATTTTCTTAACCTTAGTAGCACGAAAAATACAGAATTATTCCATCTGCAACCTTATTAGCCTATTTTGTATGGTTAATAAGGTAATAAAGTTTGAATATTGCATTTGTTATGATTTAGCTACTAAGGTTAAATCACTAACCATTAACCATTAATCATTCTACTCGTGCAACTCTGTGTCTAACTTAGTGCAACTTAGTGGTAAAGGGTATCACCACATCATTCCCAATCATCAGTTAAAACATGAGTCGTAGGCACACCATTTTTGAGTAGTGTTTCTTTAAAAATCCGAATCATAACAGGTGGACCCGAAATATAGTAAAATGCCGAAGTACCATGTTGTTCGAAGATATTTGTAATATTGATAACACCGTCCACGTTTTGGTATACTAAATTCACGAATTTATCAGAATTACACAAATTTTCTAATTCTGCATTATAAAGATTATATTCTATGGAGCGAAAACCCAAATAAATGCTTGGTTTTGTGTATTCTCTGAATGATTCGTGTGTAAAAAGCGACAGAAAAGGAGTAACTCCTGTGCCACCGGCAATAAATACAGTGTTAGCCTTGTTGTGTTCCTGCTCAAAAAGTTCGCCGTAAGGCAATTTAAGCCATACTTCGCTACCCACTTTGAGTTGTTGTTCCATCATTCGGGTAAATACACCCTTTACCGAATAGCTTATGCGGGCATTGCTTTCGGTAGGCGACGATTGCAGACTAAAACAACGTGATTCAGGCCATTGACCTGATCCATCGTAACTGTCATCAATAGCCAAATGCAGGAATTGCCCGGGTGCATATCGAAAACCCTTATCAGAAGCAAAAGTCAGGGTATAAACCCCTTCTATTTTGTTTTCGATGCTTATAACTGTAGCTTTCTGTTTTTTAACGATAGCCATATTAATTCGTATTAATTCGTGAAATTTGCAACAAACTCAGTGAGTATCTCCGCTTCGTACACAAACATTTCGTCGGTTAATCCCGGATAAGTACCCAGGAAAAAGGTATTGTTCATAATTGTATCAGTAACATCTAAATTATCGGCAATGCGCCAGTTTTTACCTACAAAAGCAGGTTGCTTAGTCATATTTCCGGCAAAGAGATTACGGGTTTCAATTAATTTTGCGTTGAAATGACGTGTAATTTCATCTCTTGTAAAAGGTGCATCAGCATTTACAGTAACAATAAAAGCAAACCACGCTGGGTCGGAACCTTCGGTAGCTTTTGGTAAACTAAAGTATTGTGGGTATTTCTCAAAAATAGCATAATGCTTTTTGAAGTTCGCACGTCGTCGGTCGCAGAAATCAGCAATTTTATCCATTTGCGCCACACCAATGGCAGCTTGGATATCGGTCATTTTGAGGTTATAGCCAATTTCGGAATACACATATTTATGATCGTAGCCAAATGGAAGTTTGCCAAACTGCTGTGAGAAACGTTTACCGCAAGTATTGTTTTCGCCACCCATACAATAACAATCGCGTCCCCAATCACGAAAAGCGCGAACTAATTTTGCTAATTGAGGGTCGTTGGTAATAATTGCACCTCCTTCGCCGGTAGTAATATGGTGCGCAGGGTAAAATGAAATTGTAGAAAGATGTCCGTAAGTACCCGTATATTTGCCACGGTAGCGGCTGCCAAAAGCATCGCAGTTATCCTCTATTACCCATAAGTTGTGTTTGTTGGCCAGTGCCATAATAGCATCCAGGTCAAAAGGATTACCAAGGGTATGAGCTATGAAAATACAGCGCGTTTTGGGGGTTATAGCGCGTTCGGCCTGTTCGATGTTGATATTATAGGTTTCGATATCCACATCTACAAACACAGGAATCAGTCCGCACTGAATAATAGGCGTTACTGTAGCCGGAAAACCAGCAGCTACGGAAATAACCTCATCGCCAGGTTTTAACCGTTTGTCGCCCAATTTTTCGGAAGTGAGTGCCGAAAACGCCAATAGATTGGCAGATGAACCAGAATTGGTCAACAACACATTATCAACGCCTAAAAAGTCAGCAATTTTCTCAGCAAATTCCTCCGAATAGCGTCCTTCCGTCAGCCAAAAATCCAGCGAAGCCTCCACAGCATTCACAATTTCCTGCTCATTAAATACCCGTCCGGCGTAATTTACACGCGATTTACCAGGTGTAAATGCTTGAGGCGCAAATTTTACCTTGTAATATTCTTTTGTTTTTTCAATAATCTCTTGTCGAAGTTGTTCGTGTTCAGTCATATCTATTTAGTTGTTTAGTATCATAAAGTTATTCATTGCTTAACTTTGTGCATTACATCGTGTAACTTTGTGACTTTTTTGTTTCACTAAGTCTCACTAAGTTTGTTCACCAAGTACCACTAAGTTAATTCATTGTGTAACTTTGTGCATTACATCGTGTAACTTTGTGACTTTTTGTTTCACTAAGTTTGTTCACCAAGTACCAGTAAGTTAATTCATTGTTTAACTTTGTGTTATACGTTGTGTTACATTGTGAGCTGTTTTTAACGTTAAATTTTTAAATTACCAATCTTTTAATGCCATCTTTTAATGACTTTGTGTGAAAGTTAATAAGTAAACCCAAATGTAAATTTGAAAGCCTTATGTAAGTTAGCGTTTGAGCAAAATGAACATCTTTAAATGCTTCAACAGTTTTTAATTCAACAATTACTCTTGAGTTAATAAGTAAATCTATTCTATATCCACATTCTAACTTAATCTCTTCATATATTAATGGTAAAGCTTTTTCTTCTTCAACATTTAACCCAACTTTTCTAAGTTCATATGCTAAACAAGCTCTGTATGTACTTTCTAATAATCCAGGTCCTAATTTTGTGTGTACTTTATAAGCGCTATCCAATATTACTCTACTTATTTCATCATCATTCATAGTAAAATATTCATTTTGAAACTTTGTGTTACATTGTGACTTTTTTGTTTCACTAAGTCTCACTAAGTTTGTTCACCAAGTACCACTA
>JBMOHZ010000356.1:0-3083 GCA_049317585.1 Paludibacter sp. | reverse complement strand
GTTTTAAGCGTTGGTAATTTTGCTTTGTTGCTGTTACAGGCAGTAAAACCAACTACAAGCAATACAGCTATAATAAATTTTATATTTTTCATTTTATTCAAATTTTTATTTTGTGTTATACTTGTTTGTTAGTTAGCTGGTACCGAATCGGCTGGTGCAGCTTGTGGTGCTTGTTGTGGCATCATGGCAGCTTGCTTTTTCATCATATATTCTTGTAAAAAGCGGTCAGCATCAGCTGGTTTCATGCCTTCGTCGAATTTATTTAGCGCATTTACTAATCCTTGCATTACTAGCTCGCTGTTAAATGTAAGTGTTGAGTCACCCATTAAACCTTGTTTTTTGTTCATTTTAAATGAGTTACCAATTTGCAAGCCTAGTTTGTACATTTCGTCTTTATTAGTCTCTGCTTTAAACGCTTTGTCAAGTGCTTTCATCATAGCAGCAACGGCTTTGTCCGAAGAGTCTTTTTGCAAATAATAATCTTTAATGCCTTTACCATTATACAAACCAAGTGTATAATTTAAGCTGTCGTTCATTGAACTTAATTTTACCTCTTTGGCTTTGTAGTTGCCGCACGAAGTCATTACAACCATCGTAAGCAATGCTACGATTGTAAAAATACTTTGTTTTTTCATTTGTTTCTAATTATTTGATTTTAAATTGTTTATTTCTTTTTTGCAACTGGTTTTGCAGCTGGTTTAACAGCTTTTTTTACAGCAGCTGGTTTCACTTCTATAGGTGCAACTTCTGGTGCTGGTTCTTTAAAAGTTTTAATTCCGAGCAATTCCACTTCGAAAGTTAGAGTTGCGAATCCTGGAATTGGACCACCTTGAGTTCCTTGTTCGCCATAACCCAAGTTGTAAGGTACAAAAAATTTGTATTTTGAACCAACCGACATTAATTGAACGCCTTCGGTCCATCCTGGAATAACTTGTCCTAATGGAAATTCAATAGGTTCGCCACGCTCTACTGAGCTATCAAACACTTTACCATCAAGCAAAGTACCAGTATAATGCACCTTCACTGTATCTTTTGCACTTGGTTTTGGACCTTCGGCTGGAGTAATAATTTTATATTGCAATCCCGAAGGTGTAACAACTACGCCTGGAGCTGTGCTGTTCGCTGCTAAAAACTTTTCGCCATCAGCTTTTTTAGCTTCAGTTTCAGCTTTTTGAGCTTTTGACATGTAGTTTCTGAAGTATTCAGTAGCTACTTCGGGTTTCATAAGGGTTGAATCACCTTTCATGGCAGTTGCAAATCCTTTAATCAGTAGGTCGATGTTTGATTTACCACCAGGAATAGCCTTTAGGTTTTTCGAAAAATCAGCACCTACATTCATACCCAATGCATAACTCATTGAGTCAACATCGTTTGTAAATACTTTCACGCAACAAACAGGTGCTGGAGCATTTTTGTCTTTTTTACTTTTCTTTTCTTTTGCACTTACAGAGGCAAATACAAATACCGCTGCGGCTAAAATTAATACAGTTTTTTTCATGGATTTTTTTTGTTTTTTTGGAATCTATTATTTGCTTATATCAAACACTTTTTGAATGTCTTACTTTATGAACTTTTTAAACCTTATGAACTTTATGAACCTTATAAACTTAATAAACTTTACCAACCTAGTTACACTATCTCTAAAAGCTCTACTTCGAACACAAGTGTACTATGTGGCCCTATTTGCTGACCTGCACCTTGCGCTCCATAAGCCAAGTTCGACGGAATAAAAAGTTTCCATTTTGAACCAACAGGCATTAATTGTAAAGCTTCCACCCATCCGCTAATAACTTGCGTTACGCCAAAAGTAGCTGGTTCGCCTCGGTTTACCGAACTATCAAAAACAGTTCCGTTGATTAATGAGCCGTGATAATGCACTTTTACTTTGTCGGTAGCTTTTGGGATGGCACCATTGGCTGCTGTCATTATTTCGTATTGTAACCCGCTTTCGAGCGTTACTACTTGGCTACGTTTTGCGTTTTCGGCCAAAAAAGCTTTTCCTTCGTTTATAGCTCCTGCACTTGCTTTTTCCTGCAACGCCTGAAAGAACTCACCAATAATGGCTTGAGCCTCCTGAGCCGACATTTCAGTTTCGTTTTGCTCCAAAGCATCGGCAATACCTTTTGCTAATTTAGTGTAATCAAGACTATCGATGCCACTGCTTTTCAAATTGTTGCCCAAACTTAAACCGAGGGCATAACTTACTTTTTCCATTTTTAGTTTGCAAAGATAGCTGATTTAATGCATCATAACTTGTTAAATATTCAAAATTATAGCCCCGAAACTACTAATGGTAGTTTATGAATTTGCTTTTTTCCCGTTTTGGGGTGAAACATTTCAAAATAAAGCACATAAATACCTGTTTCGGCGTTCAACCCACGTATTGTTTTTCCATCCCAACTAAAATATCCATTGGCCGAAAGTAAAGCGTTTTGAGCTATATTGGTTATCAAAATTCCTGCAGGATTATATATGCTCACATTGGCCACAAATCCTTCATACTCCGACTTATAACGAATAAAACAGACGTCATTATTTCCATCATTGTCCGGACTAAACGCTTTGGGGTCGCACCACACAGTGTTTTCAGCCTCATTGTTTCCAGTGGTTTGGTACTGCGAGTTTTGATAGCCTGGTGTTCCATAATTCACTTCGGAAGCTGCCGAATGCCAATTTAAAGCATCCTGCGTTAGTCCATTGGGTTGAATTCGTTCCAATGCAACTCCTTTGGGGTCCGAAATTAAAATATGATGCCAGGCTGTATTATATGATAATTCATCGTAAATAGTATCCTTCGCTCCATTACAAAGTACGATGGTGGCTTCTTCATTATTCAAACTCGTCCATTCGGTGCTTATAATATTTGCCCCAAGTGGGCACTTGTGATACTGACGTACTGAATCAGCATCGGCAGTAACTGCCAGATAATCATTGGGTAATATATAAGTAGTCGATGGAATTTTGATACCCGAATTTAATGTTCCATCGGTTTTACGCGTAGTAAAAATTAAGCCCGAAACATCAAGTAATTTATCGGACCGGTTATAAATTTCGATATACTCAAGTGAGTTTACAGGATTTTC
>JBMOHZ010000355.1:0-3086 GCA_049317585.1 Paludibacter sp. | reverse complement strand
AGAGACATCAGTTGGATGTATTTTAATAAACGAATTTTGGATGAGGCTGCAAATCAGAGTAATCCTTTGCTCGAACGTATTAAGTTTTTGGGTATTTATTCCAGTAATTTAGATGAATTTTTCAGGGTACGCGTGGCTACCTTGCGTAGGATGATTGATATTGAAGATTCGGTGAAAAATGTAAAGTCGGATAGTAAACTAATTCTGAAAAAAGTTTTAAAGTTGAATATAGAATATGCTCAAGAATTAGAAATCATTTTTTCAGGAATTGTAGAGGAGCTTAAAACTAACAATATATGCTTGATTAGCGAAAAGGACTTAGACGAAAGTCAAATGCGATTTTTAGATGATTTTTATCACGATGAATTAATGAATTCGCTTTTCCCTGTATTGGTGTCGCAGATGGATGAAGAGCCGGTGTTGAACGACAAAAGTACCTATTTAGCTATCGAAATTTCTGATTCGAAAAAAGATGACAAAAAAAGGAAGAAAAAGGAATATGCACTAATTCATATACCTACATCACAGTTATCACGGTTTTTGGTGTTGCCTTCAGATAATGAAAAGCAGTATGTTATTTTTATGGATGATGTAATCAGACACTGTTTGCCAAATATCTTTGCTTCGCTTCATTATACAAGTTACGAAGCTTATACTATGAAATTTACACGTGATGCGGAATTGGATTTTGATAATTCGGCTTACGAAGGTATATTGGAAAAAGTTTCGAAAGTGGTAAAAAACCGCAAATTAGGTGCTCCTGTTCGCTTTGTTTACGACCGCGAAATGCCAAGTGGATTACTAAGGTATTGCGAGAAGTTACTCAAAATTGATAAAAATGCCGCCCACATATCCAGTGGAAGATATCATAACTTTAAAGATTTGTTGAATTTTCCAAATTTAAAGCGATTCGATTTGCGCGATGTAGCACAGCCACCACTCAATATTCCCCATTTTGACCAAGCGGTCAATCTCTTAGATCTTGTTCGCAAAAAAGATAGGTACTTACATTATCCCTATCACAGTTTTGATTATTTTATTCGTGTTTTGCGCGAAGCTGCAATTAATCCTGACGTTAAGGCAATTAAAGTTACCATTTACCGATTAGCAAAAAACTCTAAAGTAATACAAGCTTTGATTTGCGCAGCCATGAATGGTAAAAAAGTTACTGCTAATGTTGAACTTTTTGCCCGGTTCGATGAATCGTCCAATATTAATTGGGCTCAAAAAATGAAAGATGCAGGTATTAATGTTGTGCTTGGTGTTGAAGGGTTGAAAGTTCATTCAAAATTGGCATTAATAAGTTCGCGAAGAAATAGTGTGGTGTGTATTGGTACTGGTAATTTTCACGAAGGTACTGCTACTTTATATACCGATTTTACCATTATGACAGCCAATAAAGATATTGTAAATGAGGTTAATAGCTTGTTCGATTTTATTGAACATCCGTATATGACGCCATCATTTAAACATCTAATTGTATCGCCAAACCATACGCGAAAAAAAATTATTGCGTTGATAAACAAAGAAATTGAAAATGCTGGAAAAGGACTTCCTGCCTATTTGTGGTTTAAAGTAAATCATATTGTGGACGATAAAATTATTGAGAAACTGTACGAAGCATCGAATGCGGGAGTTGAAATAAAACTTTTGGTTAGAGGTAATTGTTCGTTAATTACTGGAGTTGCAGGAATGAGCAAAAATATTGAAGTCTACGGCATTATTGACCGCTATTTGGAGCATTCGCGTATACTTATTTTTGGAAATGGTGGCGATGAAAAGTATTATATTGGTTCGGCCGACTTAATGGAACGTAATCTGGATCGTAGAATAGAAGTGTTTACGCCTGTATATGATATTGATATACAGAAACAATTACGACTAACAATTGAATATGGATTGCGTGATAATGTAAAAGCTCGAATTGTAGATGGTATGGGTAGCAGCGAGTTGCACAAAACAAATGATGATGTTGAATTTCGTTCACAAGAAGAGCTTTACAAATTTTACAAATCGGCTATTAATTAAGATTCTAATTTTTCAAAAAATAATATCACATTAAAAAATATTTAAATGGACAGTATTAAATTTGCTGCAATTGATATAGGTTCCAATGCCGTTCGATTGCTTATTATGAGTGTTTCGTTAGATGGAGAAGAGGCGTTTAATAAGGAATTAATGATTCGTATTCCTTTGCGATTGGGTCAGCAAGTTTTTGTTGATGGTAAAATAAATGATACTAAGCGCAAGCAACTCATTCGTACCATGAAAGCATTCCGTCATCTTATGAACGTTTTTGAGGTTGAGAGCTTTAGAGCTTGTGCCACTGCTGCAATGCGCGAAGCCAAGAATTCAAAGGATATTGTAAAAGAGATAGCCAAAGAAACGGATATAAACATCGATATAATTGATGGACACGAAGAGGCATTGATGGTTTATGAAAGTCATTTTTTGTATAACTTGAATGACCAACAAAACTATGCTTTTATTGATGTAGGTGGTGGTAGTACCGAAGTTAGTGTGATTTCGAACGGAGAATTGGTGTTTTCTAATTCGTACCGAATTGGTACTGTTCGTTTGTTGTTTGATAAGGTGGAGGACGAAGAGTATATAAAACTTCAGAATGACATGACCGAAATAAAGGAACATTATCTTATAAATGATATAATTGCTTCGGGTGGAAATATAATTAAGTTGAATGTTTTAGCAAAAACACGTAAGGGTCGTAAACTCTCGGTTACAGCTTTGAACGAAATAAACGAACATCTAAAAATATTGAGTATAGATGAACGCATAAAAACATACGGACTGAAACAAGATAGAGCCGATGTAATTACCAACGCGGGAGATGTCTATTTAGATGTTGCTCAATTGCTTGGAGCAAAGAGTTTTATTGTACCAAGAATTGGACTTATCGATGGATTAATACATTTGCAATATACCAAATGGAAATCAAAAAAGAAAAATAAAAAATACTTACCAGAAGAATTTGAAGAAGTTGAAAACTTAGAATCTAAAATTGATTCCGATAATATTGATGATAAGTAAATCATTATGTTTTGTGCCCAAAAAAGCCGTTGCAAACT
>JBMOHZ010000354.1:0-3109 GCA_049317585.1 Paludibacter sp. | reverse complement strand
GATGTTATATTTCCTGATATCGAACCTGTTGCTCCTGTACCAACAGTAACAGCAATGGCATTGGTTGCTTGTGCAATATTAAGAGATGAACCTGTACCCACACTCAAATCGGTACTTGTTGTGCCTGCTATTGTCAATGTTGCAGCAGTTGTCGATTGAAGTTCTACGGACGTATTATTCGAAATTAATAGTTGAGCAATGGTTTGAGAGGTTAAATCGGTTGCCACTACCGTACCTCCACCATTAAACACCAATATATCATTAGTCTGGGGCGTTGTTCTTGTTGGTGTCCAGTTGGCAGCAGTTGCTATGGAAGCGGTGCCTGTTGCATTCCATGTATAAGTAGTTGGAGTACCGTAAACGGAGCCGCTGCAAGTTACTGTTGTACCCGAAGCTGCACCAATGGAAGTTGTTATTACTTCGTTGTTGTAACTCAATACCGACAACCCTGCTTTTAAGCGCACATAAATAGGCGTTGCACCGAGTGTAGCAGATGAATAAGGTACATTTACCGAACCGCTAAAGGTTGAATTATCAGTGGAAACTTCGTAATTGGTAGTACCCGTTACAGTAATATTGGAAGGGAAACCGGTAAGGTTTGTTGCACTCAGGTCAAACGACTGACTTGCCGATGGACCTGATCCTGTTTCATAGATAAAGCCAGATAAAGTGTTTGAACTAACTGAGATTGGCACATTTACAGCCACCTTAAAATTGTCAAAATAGGCATTATTTCCGGTTGAAGTTCCATACCCCCAAGCAAAACCAAATTTGGATAATGCTATATTCGTATTTACAGAACTCGTACCTGTAACATCGGTCCATGCTGCTCCGGTTGTACCTGGATTTACAAAACCACCAGTTCCATCATTTCTGGTACTTAAGGTCCACAAATTAGTTGCACTAACATAAGTGACTTTTATTGCCCAATAATGTCCTGCTTGAGTAGCTGTAAAATCAGCCGATTTTGCAATTTGTGTTTGATTTATGTTTGTCAAACCTAAAACTCCATTTGAAAATGCAATAAGATTGTATGCACTTGCAGTGCCAGTAGAACCTCTGATTCCCACTACAGCTATTCCTTTTGCACTAGCATTTGTTGGATCAGCATTATCGCAGGCAAGAATTGCCAAAATATCATAAGAACCAGATGCCGTTGTTGTTGCATATACTGCACCAGTTCTTGAACTTCTGATATTAAACGACCAGGTAACTGCATAATTATTGGCAAGTGTAGAATTAAATGGAGTTAGATAACCAGAATTTGATGCACTCACGTATCCAAATCCACTTGTATTGTTTGTTGCTGTGGCATTATTACCATTAAAAATTGTAAGTATACCCGATGAAAGAGAAACTGAACCTGCTGTTGCAGGACTTGTTCCTAAGTTCGAAGTGTAAGTTAGACTGCTTGATGTGGACGTTAGATTAGTACCTGTAAAATTTTCATTAAACACCTGCCCAAACGCATTTACAACCGACATCGCACCTAAAAACAAAAAAAGTGAAGTTTTAAATCCCGCAAATTTCAAATTACGGAATTGAGTAATAAGTTTTTTCATACAACAAAAATTTTAAAGTTAATCAATAAATTCAAAATTAGCACATTAGAATTTGCAAACATACAGTATTCTATTTCGGAATAGTACGAAATGAATTCAATTAAATGGTAAATTCGTACAAATCAAAGTCTCAAAATAGAGCATTTGTTCAGAAACAACCGTATGAATGCAAATTGTCTGATTTTTTTTGTATCATTGCATTCTGTTATTGCTGATACATCGAAAATGAAAAAACATATCTTATTTATTATCCTCGTTTCCTTGTTTCCATGGGGTATAACGAATGCCATACAAAATGCTTATTTTGAACATCTGAAAGTTAGCAACGGACTGTCACATTATTCTGTAAATTCGCTCTATCAGGACGAACACGGGTTGATTTGGATAGGTACACGCGATGGTTTGAACCGCTATGATGGAAACGAAATAACCGTTTACAAACAAAAAAAAGGTGATTCTACAGCGCTGTTTGGCAATAATATTCGCTCGGTATGTGGTGATAAAAACGGACATCTGTTTATGCAATGCAAATCGGGTGTGCTTGTTTTCGACCTGAAAACGGAGATGTTTAAAACCATTCGCCGGCAAGATGTATCGGCGATTGCTTATGGCAAAGAAAATCTGTGGTTCTGCTCGTCCGACTCTCTGTTTACCTACCAACCGACTGCTGAAAAGCCACTTCAGCTCTATAAGTTACTATCAGACAAATCAATACGTGCATCGGCACTGCTCGAAACTAACGACCGCCTGCTTTATGTGGCAACCAATTACAATGGCGTGATGGTGTACGACCGCAATCGAAAAATTGTAAAGCGCTGGAACATAACCGATGTAATTAGCTTTTACGAAGACAGCAAAAAAACCGTGTGGGTGTGTACGCGTTTTACGGGACTGTTTAAAATTGACTTTGCGGGTAATATTACTTCGTACCAAAACAAGCCATCCGACCCCGAAAGTCTACCTGATAACTTTGTACGTACCGTTTGTGAAGACGATTTCGGGAATTACTGGATAGGACTATTTAGTGGTTTGTGTAAATTGAATTCTGAAAAAGAAAAATTTACCGTTTTTAGATACGAACGTCAGATTTCGCATGGACTGAGCAATGCTTCGGTATGGGCAATAATTAACGATGCACAGGGAACTTTGTGGATTGGTACATACTTTGGAGGCATTGATTTGTATAATCCGAAGTATTCGATTTTTAATTATTACGGTTCGTACAGCAACACGCCTAATTCGCTGAGCAGTCCCGTTGTGGGACGCATTATTGGCGACAAAAATGGAAATTTGTGGATAGGAACAGATGGCGGTGGCATAAACTTTTACAACCGAAAAACACAAAATATTCAATCTATTAAGTCGAACGGAACACAGCGGGGGTTGTCCTCGAATTACATAAAATCGCTGTGGATTGACGAAAAACTTGTCTTAATCACAAAAGATCTGATGGAAAATGTATTTGACTATGATCCTCTAGTGATTGAGATCAATAGACTTGCAGGCGATGGTCACTATGAGACGCAAGAAAGACTCATGACCAGAAT
>JBMOHZ010000353.1:0-3117 GCA_049317585.1 Paludibacter sp. | reverse complement strand
ATAACTTGCATGAATGGAAATGACAGAATCGGCGGGTGTATAACGAGTTTCGTTGTGCAGTAAATTAAACATTGCTTGCTCAATTAACCCAAAATCTAATTTAATTATTGGAAAATCTTCTTGAATTTCGACATGTAGTGTATGCGTAACCAATTCATTTTTCAAACGATTTATTGGGCTGTTTATCAACTCATTAATTTCGCACCAATCGGGCTTAATCATTAACATCCCCGACTCCAACCGTTGCATATTGAGTAAATTATCAATCAATCGGTTTAACCTGAATGCAGCTATGGATATTTCATCCACCAATTTAACTTTGTCATCTTCAGACACATTCGATTTTTTCTGCAACAAATTATCGGATGCACCAACGATAGTTGCGATTGGCGTACGGAGTTCGTGAGAGATAGAATCAAAAAGCGTTTTGTAAAGTTTCAGCGTGTTGCTACGTTCTTCTTTTTGTAGTTCCAGCTTTTCCAATTCGCGCACTTTGGAAGTCAAAACCCCATTAATGAGCGCAATCACAAAGTACATCAACAACATTAAAAAATCTTCGGAACTGTCGACATGTAATGTAAAATGTGGCGGAATAAAGAAGTAATCCCAAATAAGTGCGCTTAGTGCTGCAGCAACGAATACAGGAAAACGTGATAAAAAAATGGCTAAAACAGATACTGTTGCTAACAACAACAAAGCAACACTACGATAACCTATATATCCAACAAATATATAACAAATTAGCGCAACAAATACGACTGAAACAATGGCAATAATAAACTGCCGTAAGGAATTTTGTCTAAAATAATTTAGTTTCATATTCTAATTCTTTTGCAAAATTATTTATAATGATTTACTTGCATAGCTTTTCGGAGCGAAATTGGAATTAAAATGGATGTAAGGCCTAATTTAAACAACTTGCGTTGGATTGCAAATATAGTATAATTATGCAATAAACGCGATGCTCGGTACGTTCCGCTAAAAACCAACTGTCCGCCGATAAAAGTGGTATTGTGGTATTGTTCAATGATTTCGGGCACAATTTTCAGAACTTCTTCGGCCACATCTGTTCCAATGGCGTAACGATATTCGGCATTATAGCCCAATTGTTTGATTAAATATACATATTTCCCCAAATCCTGCTGAATATTTTCTGTAATGGTTTCAACCACGGCTTCTTTATGAAAACTATCAGCATCCACAATTCCCACTTGTATAAAGATAAAGTTTTTATACACATCTTTGAATTTGCTCAATACTTTAAACAGGGAATAAAGACCAACTCCTGAATAACCATTTACCAATATAACTGCTGTCATATCGCTGTAATCAACTTCTGTCAATTTTATTTTTCGTGCTAAATTTTTATTGAGTTCGGCAATGGTTTCGGGCATTTTCGAATTCATTATTTTCTGAATTTGTCCAACTTCTTTCCCAATCCGTTTGTAATGTTGTTTGATAAAAACAGCTAGTCCCACCAAACTACCTGTAATAATGATAGTTATCCAACCACCTTCATTAAATTTAATAACAATAACCGTTATCAAAATAAAAGTGGTCAACGTAAAACCAATACCGTTTATCAGCAATTTCCAAAACCAGTTTTTATCACTTTTACGCTCAGTAATCCAATGTTTTACCATACCAAACTGCGATAATGAGAACGTGATAAACACATTGATACTGTAAAGAACCACTAAAAATCCAACAGACGCTTTCGAAAGCCAGATGACTACAAAAGCTGCAATACCCATAATCAGAATGCCATTTTGTGAAACAAGGCGGTCGCTAAGCATGGAGAAACTGCGGGGCAACCACGAATCGTGCGCCATATTTGCCATTACACGTGGCCCATCCAAAAAGCCGGTTTGAGCTGCCACAAAAAGCAGTGCAGCTTCGGAAATAAGTGTAATATACAAAAAAGATTGTCCGGCAAACGGATTCCATGATGCAATGGCTTTACTTATTAAAACAGCGTTCAGCGTTTTACCACTTTCGATATGCACATCGAATAAGAAATACGAAATAATCAATCCAATCACTGCCACCGAAAGTGAAATTGAAAGCAGGCGCATGGTTTTTATGGCTGTTTTCACACGTGGTTCGCGGAGGTTGGGCAAACCATTGCTTACAGCTTCAATTCCTGTATAAGTTCCTGCGCCCATACTGTATGCTTTCATTATCAGCATTAAAGTACCAAAAACACCCAATTGAGTTATAGAATCTGAAAAATCGGCACTGGTTTGAACGGCTACATTTTGTATTTGAGGTGCGTGCGTGGAAAACGCGTAGACAATCAAAAACACATGCGAAAGTACAAAAACAATAAAAATGGGTGTAAGTGCCGAAACCGATTCTTTTACACCACGAAGATTAAGAATAATGAGAACACCAAGAATAAGTAACGCAAAAGTCACTTTAAAATCGTGAAACTGAATGGGCAAAAAACTAAACACCGCATCCGAACCGCTTGAAATGGAAATAGAAATCGTTAATACATAATCAATCAACAAAGCAGCTCCAGAAACCATACCTACATTGGGTGAAATGAGCCTGCTAGCCACCAGATATCCGCCTCCACCATGAGGGAAAAGTTTTATAATTTGAGAATAACTGGAACTAATTATAAAAATGGTAACCATGGTAATCAGACCCACAATAATTGATAGATTTACGTGCGAACCCAATGTTTTATAAATCTCTTCCGGACCATAACACGACGACGACAAAGCATCCGAACCTAAACCCACCCAAGCGAGAAATACCACCAACGAAATTTGTCGAAATGTGCCACTGTCATTCAAATTGCGGGGACTACCAATAACCGTCTTCTTTACTTTTTTAATTACGTCTGTCATAAACCAATACCTTAAAATTTGACTCTAAAAATCTTGCTGCAAAGTTCCGACATATTTTATAAATCTGACATAAAGATGTTTTAGCGATGTATAAAGATTTTATAAAGATTTTCGGTCCAAATCAATCAAAATTCGGATTGAAAGTTTTTTTCATTACTTTTGTCTTTCTTTTTTAATCAAGAATTCCAGTGAACAAAACAACCGAAAATACACCCATTTACATCGACGAATACGATTATCCCTTGCCCGACGAGCGTAT
>JBMOHZ010000352.1:0-3118 GCA_049317585.1 Paludibacter sp. | reverse complement strand
TTTTCCCAATCGAGCGTGGGGCGTTTGTACGACGCATTAAACGGATTGTAATCGGGATTGAAATTAGTTTGTGGGGGTTTTATGTTTTCGATATTTCGGTTTACTGGAATTTCAGGCGCATTCTCGCGGTCGAAATCAATGGATGGTAATACATTAAATTTACCCAACGCTTCCTTTACTGTAGCCGATAAAATAGACCAAATTGCTTGCTCGTTCTCGAATTTTATCTCCGTTTTGGTAGGATGAATGTTGATGTCGATTGAATGCGTATCTACTTCAAAATAAATAAAATAACTAGGATTATCAGACGATTGAATTAGTTGACTATAAGATAGTGTTACCGCCTTATGAAAATAAGGATGGCGCATGTATCGGCCATTGACAAAAAAATACTGTTGAGCCGATTTTTGTGCAAACTCAGGTTTACCAATAAAGCCCACAATATTTACCAAACCATTGGCAGTTTCTATACTAAGTAGTTGTTGTTGGATTTTCTTTTTTTGTGAGCTGAAAAGTGCATCGATACGCATTTTTAGGTTCGAACTTGGAAGTCGATACATCTCTTCGTCGCCATCGTACAACGAAAATTCGATGGACGGATTAACCAAAACTATGCGGTAAAACTCGGTAAGTAAATGCGATTTTTCTACATTGTCGCTTTTCAGAAACCGTCTACGTGCAGGTACATTAAAAAACAAATTTTTGATATAAAACGTTGTCCCAACCTCGCACATCACCTGTTCTTGTTTAAAAACACGTGTTCCGGCAATTTCAATTGCTACACCCAATTCATCGTCGTGGCGGCGCGTGCGCATTTCAACCTGTGCCACAGCAGCTATCGAAGCCAATGCCTCGCCTCTAAAACCCATTGTGCGCAGTTCGAACAAATCGGAAGCTTCGCGAATTTTGGATGTGGCATGCCGTTCAAAGGCCATGCGTGCATCTGTTTCGCTCATGCCCTTGCCATTATCCGACACTTGAATAAGCGTACGACCAGCATCTTTTATTACAACCTGTATGTAAGTTGCGCCAGCATCTATCGCATTTTCAACTAATTCTTTCAGTACTGAAGCTGGGCGCTGGATAACCTCACCGGCTGCAATTTGGTTTGCAACCGAGTCGGGCAAAAGATGGATAATATCGCTCATTTAAAACAATAGATAATTGATAATTACTAATTATCAATTGATAATTAAATGTATTTTTCTTGGAAATTTACGGTAGCGTCATTCACATACTGACGAATATTTTGTTCGTCTTCCAATTTGCAAATAAGCAATACATTGTCCGATTCGGCTACAATATAGCCATCAAGGTCTTGAATAACAGCAAGTTTGTTGTTTGGTAGAGCTACTATATTATTCTTGCTTTCGTAAAACATACTTTGACATTTTAGCGTCACATTTTCGTTGGCATCTTTGGGCGACATTTCGTAAAGTGATCCCCAAGTACCTAAGTCGGTCCAGCCAAAGTCAGAACAAAGCACATGAACATCCGCTGCCTTTTCCATTATTCCATAATCGATGGAAATATTGGGACAGGTAGGATACATTTTGTCTATAAATTCCTGTTCATCAACTGTATTATAAACATCTTTTCCTTCGTTAAATTTAGTAGCAACTTCGGGAAGTAATGTATCAAAAGCTTTATCAATGGTTTGTAAATTCCACAAGAAAATACCCGAATTCCAGAAAAACTCACCAGTTTCAAAAAATATCTGTGCCAAATCAGCATTTGGTTTTTCGGTAAATGTTTTTACTTTACGCAAGGCGGTGTCGCCTTCACCAATTTGAATATAGCCATATCCGGTTTCGGGTCGGCTTGGTTTAATGCCCAATGTTAGTAGGGAATCGTTGTTTTCAACAAAATGGAGACCGGCTTTTATAGTATCAACAAAATCCATTTCTTTAAGTATTAAATGGTCGGATGGCGCTACAACAATATTGGCTTTGTCGGTAATGGCTTTAATGCGGTTTACGGCATAAGCAATACAAGGAGCCGTATTTCGGCGGTTAGGTTCCAAAAGTACTTGTTCTGGTTTTATTTCGGGCAACTGCTCCAATATGAGGTCTTTGTAAATCACATTCGAAACAATCAAAATATTTTCGGCTGGAACCATGTGTCTAAAGCGGTCGAAAGTCATTTGCAAAAGTGAACGACCAGTGCCAAAAAAATCCAAAAACTGTTTAGGGCGATTGTTGCGACTGAAAGGCCAAAAGCGGCTTCCAATGCCACCTGCCATAATAATACAATAGTTATTTTCCATCTTTTTTATTAAATAATTGAAGTGCTGCAATTTTACGATTCTGCCTTCAATTTTGTTTGTGAGTTTGTTTTATTATCCCGAAAAATCGCACTAAGATAATATGTTTTTTTGTGAGATAGAAATTTTTAGCTTATTTTTTTTGGTTAATGCCATTTTTTATTATTCGGTTTCATAAAACTTTCCAATAATTTTTGTGATTTGGTGGACTTTCATTCAATACTTTCACTATATCATTCATAGGTAAATACTATTTTTCCTGTATTTCGTACCAAACAGTACGAACTAACTTTTCATCGAACAATTTAATTTAAGGTTTTGTGTCCTGTTTTTGTATGTTTTAGTCTACAAAATAATTAATTTGTTCAAAAATCTCAATATAAATCGCAGAAAAAAATATTAGATGCAGATATTAGTAAATGGCTGGTTTTATCTTTTTATCAAAACTTTATAAACGTTCAAAACCGAATTATTCTGAATTTTCACAAAGTAAAAGCCTTCATTCAGTTGGTCGACGGGGAGAGTTACAGTGTTTTTCGCACTTTTTTGGTGGGTAATGACTTTTCCGTGCAGGTCGATAACAGAGAAATCAAAGTTATCCTGATAATCAATATTAAGCACATTCGATGCCGGATTCGGATAAATCTTAATTAACGAGTCTTTTTCATTCACAATAGGAGTAGCTGTTCCGGGGTTTACGGTTAATTTTCCATCTACCATTTGAAAGTCGTAATTAGTTGCCGAGAGTGTTCCTTTATTGATAACTATGGGATAAGTGCCGGTTGATAAGTAGGATGCAAGCGATTGAAAAGTAGGTGTTCCACTAACAACCGACGAAGTTTCACTGTTTTTATA
>JBMOHZ010000351.1:0-3119 GCA_049317585.1 Paludibacter sp. | reverse complement strand
CATAATGAAGGACTTTTACAGCTACTTCGATGAGTTTACACGCGTGGAAGGACAAAACAAAGCCTGGAGCCATGCCACCTATCAAAAATTCAAAACTTTGAAGGTCCACCTGCAAAACTTTGAGAAATCCGAAAGTATTAAGATGGAATTTCAGAAAATCAATAAGGAATTTTACCAAAAAATATTCGACTATTTTGTAAAGAAAGGCCATCGAAATTCATCAATAAAAAAAACCTTTATGAATATTAATTGGTTTCTCGGTTGGTGCATCGAAAACAAAAATATCACTATCAAAGATTTTAAAAAATTCACCATCAAAGAAAGCAAGAGCGCGGCCGGAAATCCTTTAAATATTGTTTTTTTGAAGCCGGAAGAGTTTTTAATGATGTTTGAGGCAAACATACCGGATTTACGTTTGTCGAGAATTAAGGACATATTTTGTTTTATGTGTGCGTGTGGTTTACGCTATTCAGATATGGCCGCGCTTCGCCGCGAAGATGTGACTGCCGATAGTATTAAGATCACAACGCAAAAAACAGCGGACGCGCTCGAAATACCATTGAACCATTTTAGTAAATCCATACTTCAAAAATATGATAACAGCCTGCCGAAAATTTCCAACGTTCGTTTAAATCTGTACTTAAAAGAGTTGGCAAAATATTTAGAACTTAATCGCCGGTTAACAAAGGTTTACATTAAAGCAGGAACGACAGTAAAAGAAGAGGCGGAGTTGTGGCAGGTATTGACTTCGCATTGTGCGCGTAAGACCTTCATATCGCTGTCGGTGTTTCTTAATATGAATCCTGAGATCATCATGAGGTTTTCAGGCCACCACAGCCATAAAATGATGGAAGTTTACACTGGTATCACCGACAAACAAAAGCAGGCGCAAATGGCTTTATTTACAGCCGAAAACATAAGAGATAAAATCGCCAATTAAACCACCTCCACCACCGGAAATATTAAAAGCCTGCATTATGTAAGGCTTTTTTTTATGCCTGAAATTTCAAAAAGTCTTATCAACAATCTATTGTTAATATCCTACCTTATTGACTGATATACAATACTATATAAAATACAAAAAGCCAAACATAACAAAAAGTAATGTTAAGTTTTTATAGATGTAACCAAATTAAGTTAAATGATACTATCTTGCAAGCCGAATGAGGTTTGGCAATATACGATAAACCGTAATAAATTGTACCAAATCTTAACAATTATTAGTAATTAAATTTGTAAAACTTAAAATATCTTAAAATGGAAAAATTAGAAATCAGTGAGTTTTTATCACCTGCCGACATTCAGAAAATGTTTAAAATTTCTAAAGTAACTGAAATAAAATGGAGGCGGAGCGGTGCGCTGCCTGCACCATTAATTTTAGGAAAGCGCATTTACTACCGAGTGGTGGACATCCAAAACCTGAAAACAGCATGATAGAAGGCATAAAAAAAGCCGCGTGGCAGGAACCAACAACGGCAGGAACTAACAGCTACAAAGTTAACCATTTTAGCGAACGATCAGCCATTGCACACTTGAAAGATTTATTCATTCAGGAACTCGAGTGGAAATATCCTTCATTGCCTTACTACACTTCGCCTAACTTCACAGCATCGAAAACAAATGGCATGACGAAATGTATCATCCAGTTTTTGAAGTTGAATAAGTGCCAGGCAGAGCGCGTAAGCTGTGAGGGCCGTATTTTAGACCAACGTAAGACATTCACGAACGTTTGTGGCATTGTGCGAACTGTCGGAAGCATAACGCGCGTAAAAGCCAGCGCAACGCGTGGAACTGCAGATATTAGTTCGATCATTCAGGGCCGTTCGGTAAAAATCGAAGTGAAGAACAGCGCAACCAACGACCGGCAGAGCGAAGCACAAAAGCACTATCAAAAGCAGGTAGAAGAGGCCGGCGGCGTTTATGTTATCGCCACTTCATTTCCACAGTTTTTAAATTGGTATTACTCAAATTTCGGAGGTGAACGATGATGGAAAGTAAAGAAAAATATTTACAGTTTCCATTGTTTTTGCTTCGTGGAATATTTACCGATAAGTCGAAAACCTTAGAAAATATTATCAGTTATGGCATTTACAGATTTTCCAAAACCATAAAATATCAATATTTTGAAGTTGCAAGACAGTTAATGTATTGCTATTATCGTGAACGCGAAAACATACCAGGCGAATTATTTAACATGATGCGAAGGTATGTTGCAGACGAAAAAATAAACATTGATGAGTGCTATTATGGATTTATTGGAGCTTATGGCGAATTTAATCCGGAATCCGAGATAGAAGAGATACTAACTATTTTTGGCTATAATCCAATGACTGATGAAATTAACGAAAGTGAATCAGATACCGAGTTTTTAAATTTAGCAATCGAATTTTATCGAATAAGGCAGGCGTTTAAATCGCTTAGTATTAGCGGCAATATGCCACATCATTTAAGAGAAGGCAAACGAATAGAGAAAACAATACCGGAAGGCGAAGCATATCCAAGCATCAATATAGACAAATTATTTGAATTTCAGTATGAGGATAAAACCGAACTTGAGTTGATACAGTTTCTTTTTTACATAGCGATCCGCTCCATTGTTGGAATAAAACCATACAGCACAACTAATAAAAAAATGATTTTGTTTCGTGCATTTGGCTACAAAAATGAAAAGGCGATGCCGGTAAAAATGAATCCGGCAATAAAGGAACTATTTGTAAAATACTCGAAACGCTATCATACTGACAAAGTTTTGGAATTATTGGAACTAAAGTGGAATGTACTAATTTATGCAGATAGATACTCCGGTTTGCATGGTATGAAGGTAGCAGTTAACAGCAAAAAAACTTCTTTAGAAGCAATGGCAGAAAGCACCGAACGTAAAAAAATGAAAAATCAACGCGAAGCACTAAAACAAAAGAAAATCGAAGCCAAAAACAAAGCATTACAGCAGCTTAATAAAGAACAGCAGCTTAATAAAGTAACAATTTAATGAAAAATAAGCAACAGCATCATGTACAGCAGAACAACAGCACAAAGTACAGCACAAAGTACAGCACAACTACAGCAGCTTAAATAATATCTTAATACTAAAGATTTTGATATTGCATATAGTTATTTTC
>JBMOHZ010000350.1:0-3123 GCA_049317585.1 Paludibacter sp. | reverse complement strand
AATTCTCGACACCTCAAAAGAATATACATTTATTGTAACTGACAATCCGGATATCACTGCCAATAATATATTTGTGATCAACGGCCAGAAATATATGCCGATATCACTTGAGCGTGAGAAAGGTAAAATTAGAACTTCGGTGACAATAAAATGTTATGCGATGATTAATCCCTGATTTTACTCACAACATTGTCGATAAGTTCTTGAGATGGTTGGCCAATATATTTGCCAACCATTTTTTCGCTGGTATGGTCTGTTAGCTTTTGTATCACTTTCCGCTGTATCCCGGCATCTTCCAAAAAGGTAATCCCTGTATCTCTATAACTGTATAATTGCATTTCGTCGGGCAATCGTAAATCTTTCCGAATCTTATTCCAAAACTTGTCAATGTCACGCGTATTTATATTAATTGGAGCTGGATTTAAATCTTTACCAATAAAATAATCATCAAGCGAAAACCTATCAAATTGAAAATTATCAATTATTTTACCACAGAGCCAGTCCGGAAGGTAAGCAAATCTATCCCGGTGTGTTTTCGATTTTGAAGCCGGTATAAAAATCACTTTTTTGAATAAGTCAATTTCTTTTATTTGTATTAACGAGATTTCTTTGGGACGAATAAACGAAGCTCGCACCAGGTCAATTACAATTTCCATGTGTGGCATAAACCACCTGCAATACATAGCTATTCGATAATGATTTAATTTTGGAATTACAATTCTGAACTTTTCTTCCTCTCTTTTTTTACTAAAACTTTCAAATACGTTCATTTTACAATATTTATTCTCAATCATCCAGTTCCACAGTGATCGATAAAAAACAAAATGATTATTCCAGGTTCTATTGTTCAGGCAGTCGTTAAGTGCAAGTTCGTTCATTAATTCGAGCGCGGTTTCAGTTGTAAAAGATATTACATAGCATTCTTTCAATTTATGGCTATCTAACCATGCATTTAATTTCTTACAATAAGAGGTGTAAGATCGTAATCCGTCTGGTCGCATGTCACGCTTTTTAAGTTTCAAGAACTGATCAACGGCATCGCTAAGTTTGTGAAATGCCTTGGGCGTTTCAGATTCCACAAATGGATTTCGCCCAGCTGCAAGATTTATGTTGATATCATTTGCAATTTTACGGATATGACGCATCAAATCCCGTTTATTCATTTTTCCCTTCAGGTGGTTAAAACGAACCACAATGCGCTTTTGCTTTTTTTCGACAGGATGCCAGGCATAATATTTTATGCATAAATCTTTACCCTCACATATTCGAGCAGGGATGTATAGAATATCAAAATCGTTGTTAATTGTTGTCATACTAATAATTTAAATATTATTAAGCTTTTGTTTGACAACGTTTTATCATTTTTGGTAGGATTTCGCCAAAGTACTGCCGCAATGCTGCCGCAGTAAAAAAAGAAAAACGTTGTATGTTTTTGACATACAACGTTTTAAATACTGTTTTGCGGAGAGAGAGGGAAACTCCCTCCCTGTTTATAACACTCCTTTAAGCATTAAATTGTTGAATATCAATTATATTATTATTACTATTTTAGTAGCTGCAACTAACTAGTGCCGCAATACTGCCGCAGTAACTATGCATAGATTCATTGAATAATAATGAATAATAGAAGGCAATATAACTTACCCTTTTTGTAAAAATTATTCTTAGCATCAACCGACGTTCGCACTCTGTACGGGTGCATTCACGTTTTTTAGTCGCTCATTCTCCATTTTTAATTCAGCATTCTCCATCTTCAAATCTGAACTTTCTTTCAAAACTTCATTAATTTCTTTTTGAAGTTCGTACAAAGCTTTGTAATGCCCATCATTCGTTCCATACTCCTGTACCGGTGACGAAACAATACTTGTTGATTCGATGTCATAAAAATAATTTATGTCCTTTTGATAATAGGTCGCAAAATTTGCTAGCGACTCAAGAGATGGAATCGATTCTCCACGAACAATTCTACCCACCATATTAGAGTGTAGTTTTACCCTCAATCCAATCTCAATATATGAATGTTTGTCTTTTCCTATTAACTCTATGAGTTTTAGCTTATTATACTTCATGTCATTTCGTGTTAATAATTATTAACACAATACATTGTTTTTTTATTGCACAACTATTGTGTGATTAGATTATCTAGTGTATTTTTGCAGCACTAAATTAGTTATAATAACTAATTGTGAAATAAAAATGAGTAAAAATAAACGAATTATAAGGTTTATTACTTACTACCGACTTCAGACAGTGAAGCATCGAGGTAAGTTAAGAGAACTAATTTCTGAAGCCTGCGAATTTAAGGGAGGCACTTTTGATTATAAAATTCTGAATAAAAATTATTCAGAATTAGAATTATCAGCTATTGAACAGATTATAACTAATCATAAAGATGGAAAAATTGAAGTGCTTTGAATTTAATGTTCGCCCTGGTGGTATAGTTGAAGTTCGCCATTACGATGAACCAATTTATATTTTCGCCGAAAATCAAAGGGATTTAGTTTCGCCTCTTTATTGCGAAATCTGTGAGCGATATCCGGAAGCCTACTCGGAGCTTTGCCCCAGATATAAAGATTCAATACAGAACACCTGGCATTTTGAATTCAAAGTGGTTTGCGGATTTATAAAATGTAACTGGGGAATTTTTGACAACCATTGGGATATTGATGAAAATGGCGATTGGCACTTTGAATATCAAATTTGTCCTATGTCGGGAGAATGCAAGTCGGAAAAGAAAATCTGTAATCCAAAAGAAAAATTGCCTTTGACTGAGTGCGAACTAAAGGTTATCCGGCTTATTGGAATTGGTAAAAAAGTAATTGAAATTGCCGATCGACTTTTTATAGCACCCAAAACAGTTGAGACACATGTATATAACATAAATAAAAAACTTGGTACCGATAGCAACTCACAATTAAGCGACTATTGCCACCGAAAAAAACTAATTTAATAGGCTTCCTGAAGCGTCAGGAGGTATCGAATACAACATTTTAAATACCAATCTCTCCAGAACCCAATAAAAAAGAGCGAAATAGGACAATAAACAACAAAGAACTGATAGTGTTTTTTTTGAAATGGAACGTGCCAAAAGTCTTATGGCGGTGAACGACACACCCGCTCTTT
>JBMOHZ010000349.1:0-3124 GCA_049317585.1 Paludibacter sp. | reverse complement strand
TAACTGATGTCAACGTTGTATATACCTGAATTGATAATTGCTGCTGCTGCTTTTGCCGCACTATCGCAATAAGCAGTATTGTAGATACCATCGTTATAAAGCGGACTGGCAGCATAGAGGAACAAACGACATTTTAATGCCAAAGCAGCACCTTTGGTAATCCTACCTAAATTATTAGATGTCCATTTCCCTGCGCTGTACGGAGAGTTAGGCATTTTTGATATCAAATCAAATTCCGAAATAACACCATTCAAAGTTCCCGAAATATAATTCACCATTTCGGCAGTGGTTGCTTGTTTTAGTGCTTTGGCTTCTTTTTCGGTAATTACTTTATCTACAATAGGTACTTTTCCATACATTTTCCAAAGTTGAAAATGAAAATATGCTTTAAAAAACTGAGCATCGTTTCGATATGATTTCAGGTTTGCTAAAAATAGATTGTATTTCGCTTTGTTGTCGGGATATTTTTTATAGTCTTTATAAAAATTAAATTCCGTATTGGTAGTTGTATCCGAAATTTCTAGAAAATGACTGGCATTGTTTATACCTTGGTACAAAAATCCCCAAGCTCTGTTGTAGGGTGTATTGTACGAATTCCAGCTGCCCTGATTAAATGAGGTAGTTGTTCCAAAAGGAACGTTACTTTCGGCTTCGTCGCATGCATTTGCAAGCATTGTAATACCTACTTCCTGAAATCCATTATCGAAAGAATGATACAGATTATCCCACAAACCGGTGATAAACTCCTCGTTTTTAACTACTAAATCTCTGCCTATAAGTTCTTTATCATTTACCTGATAAAAATCTTCGCACGAAGTGGTCAGAAAAATGAATAGGCTGAGGAATGTTAGTATTCTTATTTTAGTTCTCATATTTGCTTGTTTTTACAAATTTTCTATGTGTTTTTTCTATCAAAACGAAACGCTAAGGCCTAAACTATAGGATTTCATGGAAGGATATATTCCCAATGTTTCGGGGTCGCCATGTTTATACTCTTTGGCAAACGTAAATAAATCTAAACCTAACAAATACACCCGAGCGGAATTGAAACTAATTGCTTTTAGCCATGCTTTTGGAAGTTCGTAGCCAATTTCGAGATTACGAAGTTTAAAATAATCGGCCGATACCAACCACATTGAACTGGGCTGACTGTTATTTGCATTTGCTGTTGTCGAAAGCCTTGGGTATTTTGGTGCATCGAAATTAGTTGGCGACCAACTATTTTCGGTAAATGTTTTGTAGGCATTTCCCTGCGTACTGAAGGGCACTTCATATCCTCCCAGCATAACTGAACTATTCATGGTGCCTTGTCCTAAAGCCGAAAGATAGATTCCTTTGTATTTTAAATCGATCGAAACTGAATACTCGAACTGAGGAATGTATGAATAGCCTAACGGCACCATATCCGAAATATCAATTCTGTTGTCGCCAGTATTGTCTTTATAAATAGCATCGCCGGCTTGCGTGTAGCCAAATGTTTGTTTTACTACAGCATTGGCAGCTTCAGCATCGGTGGCATAAAAACCAATTTGCTCATAACCAAAATATTGGCCTATTGGCATATTTATTCCGCTCCGATTGTCTACGCCTGGCAATGGAATAACATCTGGTTTTTTTACCATTTTACTCTTATTGTGCCAAATTCCACCGTTAACTAAATAACTGAAATCACCTTGTTCGCCAAAATAATCCACACTTAACTCATATCCCTGATTATTAACTTGTCCGCCATTCAGATACGACAATCTTCCGGTAAAACCCATGGTAGAAGGCATCATATTATTCCAAGCAATAATGTCGGTTCTTTTGTCGAAAAAATAATCAAATTTCACATTTATATGATTGATTAGTGTAGACTCAAAGCCCAAATTCAGTTTATGCGATAAATCGGCAGATAAATTCGGATTTGCTAATGGTCCAAGTTGGTACGAAGCTCCCGAAGGTGCATACGAATTGGTTTCGCCAAAATTAACACCGCCAAATTTTTGGTAGTATTGAGCATAATTCATTCTGTTTTTTGCATTGTAACCCGGAAAGAGCTGGCCACTTCCACCACCAACAATACCATAAGAGGCTCTCACTTTGAGGTAATCAATTTTATCGTTTTGGCTCAGAAAATCTTCTTTGCTTGCAATCCATGCCACCGAGCCTGTCGGAAAAAATTTGAACCGATTGGTTGGATTGTATTGTTCCTGACCATAATAACTGCCAGCAAATTCAGCAAAATATTTATCGTTATTGCTATAAGCCAATCGCATTCCTAATCCGCCATTATCGTAATTATAAGGATTTGAACTAGTAATTTGTTGTACATAACGATCCATGTGATACATTAACAGTCCATCAATTTTATGAACTCCAAAAGTGCGGCTATAGGTGGCATTAGCTTCAAAAGTCATACGTTTGTAAGTAACTACATCCGACCCCCAAGCCAGGTTTGTGCTATCGCCATGTTGCGTGTAAGTAGTGGAAGCTAAATTTGAGGGGTCATCAATGGAATAAGTAGCAAAACCACGGGTTTTATTGTCCCAAAGTACCATCCAGGTAGTCGACGAACCAGCTGCTCCTAATTTCAACCCTTTCAGGGCGTTGTCAAATGCATATTGCAGGCGCAAATTCACATCCAAGTTTCTTTGCAAAAAGGTTTGATAACCCGTTTGCGAAATCATGCCGAGAGGATTGCTTTTGTAAGTTGCTGTACCACCAAGTGTACCATTCGGGTTTTTTACAGCATATTCCTGTGGTGGCGTTTGGAGCAGCGCACTGATAATTCCATCAACACCATATCCGGGATAGTTACGGTTATCAAAACTAACAGCCACATCTATCGAAGCGGTTAATCCTTTTAGCACATTAACATCTAAATTAGTACGTACATTCACTTTGTCCATTGTTGCCTGAGTAGAGTATTTATTCAAATCACTGAATTTTAATATCCCTTGATTGGCTATATAGCCCAAGCTTACCATGTATTTCGACCTCTCATTTCCTCCGCTAATGTTTAATCCGCCGGTCATTACCGGTGCGCTACTTAACAAAAAGTCTTTCATGAAATTATTGTCGGGATGCGTGTATTGATAATCTCCACCCTGTCCGTAAAAAGGAATGTCGGTTGCTGGGTCGT
>JBMOHZ010000348.1:0-3134 GCA_049317585.1 Paludibacter sp. | reverse complement strand
TTAAATCTCCCAAGCCAAAGCACTTGCACCTAAAACAGCTGCATCGGCTTCTTTTAATTCGCTGAAAAACAATTTAATTTTGCCTTTCCACAAAGGAAGTAAATTAGCTTCCATGTGTTCGCGAATAGGATTCATAATTAATTCTCCTGCTTTTGATAAACCACCAAATATTGCAATAGCTTCTGGAGCACTGAAGGCAACAAAATCGGCCATGCTTTGACCTAAAATTTTACCTGTATATTCAAATATCTCTTTTGCTACATCATCGCCTTCCATAGCTGCATCAAATACATCTTTCGACGTAATATCATCAACTGGGATATTGCGTAATATGCTGTCTTTGGTTGTTGAACCAAGTATTTCACGTGCTGAACGAGCTACACCTGTAGCAGAACAATAAGTTTCCAAGCAGCCATGTTTTCCACATCCACAAACACGACCGTTTTCGCGTATTGCTGTAGTGTGACCCAATTCTCCTGCAAAACCATCGTGACCATAAACAACTTTTCCATCAATAATAATTCCGCTACCTACACCTGTACCAAGCGTAATCATAATAAAGTTTTTCATGCCACGTGCACCACCATAGGTCATTTCACCAACTGCTGCTGCATTAGCATCATTGGTAAGAGCTGTAGGAATACCAAATTTTTCAGTCATTAACTTTGCAAATTCAATTACTCCTTTCCAAGGTAAATTGGGAGCAAATTCAATATTGCCAGTATAAAAGTTTCCATTAGGTGCACCTACACCAATTCCTTTAATCTTATCGCTACCACCTACGGCATCAATTAGTTTTATCAATTCATTGTATAAATCCTGTATATACAAGTTTACATCTGTGTGAGTGCCAGTTTTAATAGCACTTTTTGAGATTACATTTCCACGGCTATCAACAACACCAAATACGGTATTGGTTCCACCCATATCCATCCCAATTACATAAGGTTTTTCCATTATTCTTTACTATATATTTTCGTTAATTTTGTTTGCAAACTTATTCTACAGGTATATCTTTGTTTACATTTTTGCAACCAACAAATGCGTAATATAGCATATAAACAAGTGCAGCTACAATTACCCAGTATGAAGCTAAATAGCTGTTTGTTAAGTCTGCAACACCACCTTGTATTAAAGGTAAAACACCGCCACCTACTACCATAACCATAAAAATACCTGATCCCATAGCTGTGTATTTTCCAATACCTTCAACAGCTAAATTGAAAATACCACCCCACATAATTGATGTACAAAGTCCACACAAAACAAATAGAAATACAGATAGTGGAACTATTTGCAATCCAAAACTTATATCTGCTTTAAACACAGGCATGCTTATGGTTATTGATGATGGAAGGAAAATACCTACAATAACTAGAATTAAAGCTAGAAGACTTACAAATGTCAATTGAGATTTTGCTGAAAACTTACCTCCAAGAGCACCACCTAATAAACGTCCAATTAGCATTAAGAACCAATAAGTTCCAACAACTGTACCAGCTGAACCTGCATCAATACCGATACCCTTAGCACCAGATTCTAAGTCTTGAGCTGCTGTTAAAAATAAATTAATAAAATTGGGTATACCAACTTCAATACCAACATAAAGGAAAATTGCTACTGTACCCAATACGAAATGTCTAAACGACATTGCACTATATTTTTCTTTTACTGCTTTTGTGTCTGATTTCTTTTCTAGATGTGGTTCAGGAATTGAAACTGATAGTAATACTAAAAATGCTGTAGCAAAAATTCCCATTGCAATATACAATGCTGGTGTTGTATCTGAAAGCATAGCTTTAGTAGCATCTCCAATTAGATAACCTCCAAAAATTGGAACAATAGTTGCAGCCATTGAATTTAGTGAACCTCCAAATTGAATCAATTGATTACCAGTTTTTCCACCTCCACCTAAAGTGTTTAATAGTGGGTTTACAACTGTATTTAACATACACATTGAAAAGCCTGAAACAAAAGCTCCTGTCAAGTAAACACTGAATACAGGAAGAAAATCTTGTCCTTTTTCGTAAGGCATTAATGCCGAAACTAATTGAATACCAACACCAATTAATCCAACTGATATTGCTGTTAACGCTGTAAATTTATATCCTTTTCTTTTTAAAATTAGACCTGCTGGAAGTCCCATAAATAGATAAGCGAAAAAATTAGCGAAATTTCCAAGTTGAGACATCCAGTTTTGAATGCCTGGTTGATTTTTTACAATTACACCAAGTGGATTTGAAAGACCTGTTACGAATGAAATCATTGCAAATAATGCAAACATCATTACAATTGGCAATAAATTTTTGTTTCTTGTACTCATTTTTTAGATTGTTTTTTATTGATTAATAAATATAATATGTGTTCTTAAATAAATCAGACAAAGTTAATGAAATTTCTAAACCTTAAAACAAAAAATTTCTAATGAAATAATGTTTTAAAACATATCCTAGATAAAAAATAAAATTAAAAGAATAAAAATTCATTTTTTATAAATTTTGGAATAAAAATTCACTCATACGTGTATATAAATGCTTGCGGGTTTGATTTCCAAGAATACTATGATTTTTATCAGTATATAGCTGCATTTCAAATTGCTTATCGGCTTCAACCAATTTATCAATATACAACATAGTGTTTTGAATATGAACATTATCATCGGCAGTACCGTGAACAATAAGTAATTTTCCATTCAATTTGGATGCCATTTTTATAGCCGAAGTTTGTGTGTAACCATCAAAATTTTCCTGAGGTCGGTTCATAAAACGTTCGGTATAAGCAGTATTGTATAAATTCCAATCAGTAACTGGCGCCACAGCAATTCCAGCTTTGAAAATTTTCTCACCCGTGCTCATGCTCCACAAAGTCATCGAACCTCCATAGCTCCAACCCCAGATTCCAATTCGATCTTTATCTATAAATGATTGTTGTGATATGTATTTAGCTGTTTCAATTTGATCTTTGGTTTCTAAAATCCCCAGTTTTCCATAAGTGCATTTTCTGAAATCACTTCCTCGTGCTCCTGTACCTCTACCATCAACACATACAACTACATAGCCTTTTGTTACTAAATAATATTCCCAATCAATACTCCATTTGTCAAGTACTTGTTGCGAATTTGGTCCACTATATTG
>JBMOHZ010000347.1:0-3135 GCA_049317585.1 Paludibacter sp. | reverse complement strand
ATAGGTTTAATGACAGGCTGAGTTTGCTGAACTGTTGGCTGTGTCTGCTGTATAGATGTTGGCTGTGTCTGTTGAACTGTTGTTGGCTTTGGCTGCTCTACAACTGGCTTAACTGGCTGCTGAACGACAGTTTTAGTCTCTTGCAATTTAGCTACTTCTTTTGGAGGAGCTGAAGGCGCTGGAGCGGCAACTGCTGGCTTTTCAACCTTAGGTTTTATATCTTTAGGAGTTACATTTTTATTGACTGCCGCTATTTGTTTTGGTTCTGTTGCATTTTTAAAACCTGAATTTACAAAGCTCAAATATTCATTCAATCCCAAAAAGGAAAACATTGTACCAAAATTTGCTTCCGAAATTATAACTTTTTGAGATACAAAAGTTGATAGTAAGCCAGCAAGAATTTCATCGTTTTTTACAGAGTTTAAATACCATTCCACTTCTTCGAACGATTCAAAATTGGTAACCGATAACATGGTTTGTGTACTATCAAGTTTGGTTGTAAGCAAATCAAAATCCTTAACCATAAAACGAGTAAAATTATAAGCTGCAACATTAAACAAAAGTTTATTCAAATTATCGGTCGACGTATTGAAAATAAGCAATAACCTGTGTTTTCCTGTTTTTTCGGTAGTGAATTTACGTTCAGCAATTTCTTGAACCTCTTGTTTAACAGCCTCGTCGCGACGCGAAAGCAATGAACCTTGCGAAGTACCAGCTTTGTTTTCGTTACCTTGTTTAAGCAATGCCAATATATCTTTTGACATGGAACTAACTTCACTGGCTGAATATTTTTCGACTAAAGCGGTTAAGGACTTTTCAAAAACATCCTGTTTGTCGGTTTTACCTATGCTTAATGCATTTAAGAACAAAAACTTAGGTAGTAAAGTCGATAAAGGATATGTTTGTTGAATAAATGCAGTATTTGACTTAACAGAATTAAAATCGCTCGCATTGAATGCTTTATAGGTTTCAAAATAAATAGAATCCTGCACTTGATACATTTTGTTAAGTCGGTCAAAATAATCGGGTTGTGATATAACTTCAACGTATTTTGAAGTAGGGAATTCAGCTATGAGTTTTGTTTTATAATCAGCAGCTTTTGCAGCATTTAGCAGCTTTGTTTCAATCATATAACTACTAAATAAAGTTTCCAATCGGCGTTTATCATTCGGAAAACGACGATCGAATTCATCAAAAGTTTTTAAAGCCATTGGCAAATCTTCCACTTTATCTTTGTAAATAAAGCCCATATTAAACAAACCGTTAGATATTTCATCATTCGATTTCTCGATCTGAGCTGTAGTGACAGGTATTTGTTGCAAGTAAAATTCAAGCGATTTTTCATCATTAACCGGAACTGAATCTTTACTAGCACTATCTTTAGCTACTGTTGCTACATTCGAAGTGGCAACATCTTCGTTGAAAAGCGATGCCGTTTTATTTGTTCTGCGCCAGTTGTCTTCGAGTTTACGAACACCCCACTTTTTACGAAATTCCGAAACACCCGATTTTATTATGGTAGGATTATAAAAATACCATTCACCAGTATTTGGAGCCATGCCCATAGGCGGTAGCGATTCAAAATTATCATCAAAATTTTGAGGACGATTCTGTATTTGCGATTTTTTTTCAGCCTCCTCAGCTGCTTTTTCATCAGCTATAAGTTTGTCAATTATTTTCTGAACTACTGCTTTTCTTTTATCAAGTGGCAGTGCTGCCAATCGCTGTAAACTATCCTGCAAAGTTACAGATTCGTATTGAACAACCAATTCGCTTAAAGTCTCGGCACGTTTGGAAACACGTACATAATCTTCATTTTCAACTGATATTATTTTGGACGCTTCGTCGTAACATGGTTGAGCTTTGATATAGTTTTTTTTCAAGTAATACAAATCTCCTAAAGCTATCAGAGTAACAGCTTTATCAAATCCTTTGCGCGTACTTGTATCGGCCGAAATAATAAAATTTTCAATTGCCTTAAGCGTATCACCTTGTTGTAAATAGGTTTTTCCCATGGCATAAAAAAGCTGATCCTTGTATTCTTTATTATTTGGATTAGCAATCATTTTTTTTAACTCCTTACGCACAGCAGGAATATCACTATTGAGTTCAGCACGGTAAATGCGTGCATTGAAATCCATTTCGTAGGGTGGATTAAGCTTCGATACAGCCTCAAAAAATTTAAATGCATCAGTAAAATTTCCGTTTTTCTGATATAATTGAGCCAACAGATAGGTAAAACGCTGTTTTTGAACCTTATCCTTTTCGTTTTTAAGTGTCAATTCCAAAAATGGTATAGCTTCTTTGTTTTGACGTTTTTTCAGTAACAAATCCGCATTCACTGCTGCATAAAGCCCTATATTTTTTTCTTTCAGATTATCTTGTTTAAACTTTAACAAAACTTGTTCAGCTTCGTAAATCCAACCCATTTCGGCATATGCACGTGCTATCCAAAGTTCACATTGAGCAATTAAATCCTTATCGTTCGAAAAAAAACGGGATATATAAATAAACGTACCTACTGAACCTAAAAAGTCACCTTTATGAAATTCAGCCTTTGCCAAAAGCATCCAAGCATCCTTAAGTGCCGGATTAAATTCTTTTTGATTGTACCAAGCTTGATATTCCGGATTATTCCACTTTTTGTTATCGCGTTCTGGCTTTTTCTTAATCGAATGGAGTTTTATTGCTTTTCTACACTTTTCAATGGTTCTATCCATATTCGATTTTGCGGCATTAGCATTATCGTGTTTGCTTATGGCATACATATTAATGAGAGCTGCGTAATCGTCAGTATTGGTCTGATTTATATTTTTTATTCCCTCTTCATAACTAATCATACCATTAAAATACACATTATAACGCGTATTTAATGCTTTCAAAGCGCGGGTAGTGGAAGTATTCTTTTTCATAGAACACCCTGCTAGCAAAACACTTAAAAGCATTGACAGAATAAATAGATGCTTAAATTTCAAACTCTTATTTTATTTAAATTGATAAATACGATATAATACCAGTTGATAATAACAGCTTGTTTACTTACATAACTAAAATATCAATAATAACATGCTTGAATACAAACTTAAAAATATCGTTTCTATTGTGCATTTAACTTACAAAAATAAGCATTTTTGC
>JBMOHZ010000346.1:0-3154 GCA_049317585.1 Paludibacter sp. | reverse complement strand
GGACTTTCTGAAATACTTGTTTATTGTTATCCCCGGAACAATTGCGGGCGATTTGCTGCTGAGGTGGTTTTCGGATAACGATACACAAAAATCAAAACTGCCATCAAAAAGCAAGATGTGGCTAACTTTGGCAGTTATGTTTGCAATGGTGATAAGTAATTTGATTTGCCTTTACAGTAGGTATTTAGTTGTGAATTTGTTGTTGAATATTGTATTTGGGTCAGCAGCTTATTTTTTGCTTCGCAAACCCAAACATTCGCTTAGTCGCTTGTATTTCCGACTTTTTCAGTGGGGAATTTTCTGGTTGCTACTCGGAACGGTTTTCGAAGCATTCGAAGGCGGCATCCGAAAAGACCACGCTACGATGAGTTATTTCTTTGTAACGGCGGGATTGGCAATCTTTACGCTTATTTTCTTTTCGGTGATAATGGATTATTTTGGCAATAAAAGGCTATTCAGATACGTTGCCGAAATTGGTCAAAATCCAATGTTGGCTTATGTGGCCGGAACTTTTTTGGTTGTCCCCGTTTTGGCGTTGGTTGGCTTAATGCCGCATATCAACAAACTGTACGAAATTTCGCCATGGTTGGGAATAGCCAAAGGGCTGATTATTACAGCTGGAATGATGGCAGTAACGGTGTTAACGGTGAGGAGGAAATGGTTTTGGAAAACATAAATTGTTTCGTGTTTCAAGTTTCGCGTTTCGTGTTTGGTTATCTATAATTTATTTTCAAATATATTGTTTAAAATGAAAAAACAACTAGCTTTTATTGTTTTAATAGTTTTTGGTTTGAATACTGCTCTTTTCGCCAAATCGGAGGTTCGTGGCGTTTGGGTTCCTGACCCACAATATACTGATGTGCTGAAAAGTTATAAAAATGTGGTCGATTTTGTAACTATGCTCGATACGCTGAATTTTAATTCGGTGTTTGTGGTGTCGTATGCGCTTAATAAAACGCTGTATCCAAGCAAGGTGTTGTTGAAAAATACGAATTATACGCATATCGATTCCACTTGCCTGTTGACGCCTTTTATGAAAACCTATAATCAACCATTAAAGAGCCCTACAGGAGACCCAGTACGCGATTTGATTATCGAAGCGCACAAACGGAATATCAAAGTTTTCTTTTGGTTTGAGTTTGGTTTTATGGCTGATATTAAGCTGGCTAAACCGCAAAACAATCCAATTTTAGCTAAACACCCCGATTGGTTGGGAATAGGAAACGATGGCAAGCCGGTCAATTACAATAATCAGGATTATTATTTCAATTCATTCAACCCGAAAGTTCAGAAATATCTGATTGATTTAATAGCCGAAAGCATTCGGAAATATCCCGATACAGATGGCATTCAGGGCGACGACCGACTGCCGGCTTCGTGTATCAATTCAGGATACGATAAGCTTACCGTAAAACGATATCAAAAAGCACATAAAGGTCAAACGCCACCACAAAACTTTAAAGATTCTGCTTGGATGCGTTGGCGATTGGATATTTTAAATAATTTCGGGAAAACGCTTTACAAAAAAGTGAAAGCCACGCAACCAAATGTTATGGTTAGTTTTGCACCCAACCCATATCCGTGGTGTAAAGATAACCTTATGCAGGAGTGGCCACAGTGGGTGAGTAGTGGTATTTGCGATTTGTTGGCTGTACAATGTTATCGTCGCGATAGTTTGGCTTATGCCAATACCGTAAAGACTGCACAGGCAAGTATTCGGATACCCGAAGCTGAAAAAATGAATTTCGCTCCGGGTGTTTTGCTCATGGTAAGCGGACAAATTTCGGATGCCGAACAGGTTAAAAAACAACTTTTGGCAAATAGAAAATTGAATACGAATGGCGAAATTCTTTTCTACAACGAAGGATTACGTTCCCCAGAAGTTCGTAAAATTATAATAGAAGTGTATACCAAAAAAGTGTTATTTCCAAATTTGAAATAACACTTTTCACTAAATTTCTTATGTAGATAGTTGCCTAATTAAGCAATAATGCTTTCCAATCTTCTTCTTTAAATCCAACTAATACTTTTTCGCCAGCAATAAGTATGGGTCGTTTTACCATCAATCCATTTTGAGCTAAAATATCTAATAACTCATTTGTTGGGAGCAATTTTACTTTGTCTTTCATGTTGTGCTCTTTGTACAACAAGCCACTGGTGTTGAAAAACTTGGCTATGGGTAAACCACTTTTATCTAACCATTCGGTAAGTTCCGCTATGGTCGGATTTTCTTCTTTTATGGGGCGATACGTATATGCAATGCTATTGGCCTTAAGCCATTTTTCAGCTTTCTGACAAGTGCCACACTTAGGATAACACAATACTAATGGATTCATATCTTAACTTTAAAAACTTTATAACTTTATGAACTTTATAACTTTACAAGCTTATTTAAAAATGGCTTTAAAAATATCATTTCCGTTAGCAAATAGGAGTAAACCCATCAGAATAAAGAATCCTGCCGATTGAGCATATTCCATAAACTGTTCGCTGGGTTTGCGACGTGTAATCATTTCGTAAAGCAAGAAAATAACATGTCCACCATCCAAAGCCGGAATTGGCAGGAAGTTCATAAATGCCAGAATAACAGATAACAATGCCGTCATCGACCAGAAAATTTGCCAATCCCATGTTTTAGGAAACATTTTGCCAATACTGCCAAATCCACCTAATTGTTTGGCTCCTTCTTTCGAAAAAATGAGTTTTAACTGTTTGGTGTAGCTTGTAAGTGTTTCCCATCCCATATTTATGCCTGCGGGTATGGATGCGAAAAATCCGTATTCTGTCTTTTTGGTATTAAAGTATTTGTTTACCATACGTACCGAAACACCCAATTTTCCGTTGTCAGAGACTTCAATATTTGCGGTATTTAACTGATTATTACGGTAGTATCCAATTTGTATTGTTTTGTTTTTTGAAACATCAAGCGCCAAAGCAATATCCTGAAAAATAAACAAAGATTTTCCATTAATTGAAACTATACTATCACCAGGTTGTAATTTTGCTGTTTCGGCAACACTGCCCGACGAAACCTCGTCGATTACAAATGGAAATCGAACTGAAACGAGGTCAATTTCTTCGGCAGCCAATATTTTTTGCGATAAATCGGCAGGAAGTTTTATATCAATGCGATTGCTATCACGTTCAACAATAA
>JBMOHZ010000345.1:0-3156 GCA_049317585.1 Paludibacter sp. | reverse complement strand
GCGGCCAGCGTGCGTAGGTAATACTCGAGCCCATCATCCAAAAAGCAGGCCAAGTACCTTTACCGGCTGGTAAACTGATACGCGCCTCAAATTTACCATAAGCATAAGCCACTTTATCGCGGGTATTGATACGAGCCGAAGTATAATTATTGCCGCTATACACTTCTTTTTTGGCTTCAATTACTAAACTACCGTTTTCGAATCGTAAATTTTCGGGTCGGTTGGTGTAGTATTGTTTTTCCTGATTACCAAAACCGCCACCGCCAGTTTCGTAACTCCATTTGGTAAGGTCGAGTGATGTGCCATCGAACTCATCGGACCAAACCAACTGATAGGGTAAATCGGTTTTTGTTACCACTACTGCGCAAGTAGCTGTTATCAATGAGTCGGCTGAAAATTTGATTGTAGATGTACCACGGGCCAATGCTTTAATTTTACCATTCACCACCGTTGCCACTTTTGGGTTGGACGAAGACCATTTTATAACTGGCTTAGCAGCAATAGGATCAATAGTTGAAACAATAGTAATTGAATCGCCTGCAATTAGGGCAACTTCCGATTTATCTAATGTTATTCCTTTAGCCAATACAATAGGTTCGTCCGGTTTGCAGGAAACCAACATGACTGTTAAAACTAAAAATAGTAGTTGATACGTACGTGTGACCATTGTAGTGTGATTTACAAAAATTAGTAGTGTAGCGGATGCATTCAAATCCGCTACACATTATTTTAAAAGTTGAACGACTATTGTTTTTTATAAATAAACACAGCATCAAGATCAATTGTTCTTCCGGCAACTCCACCACTTAGAACAGCGAAAATATTTGGATTAGTTGCAAAGTTAGAATAAGTCAACCCCATGCTTTTTAAAGTAGTCATTGGAATCTCAATTTGACGCCATTCGCCATCACGAGTAAAATCAGCTAGTGCAGGGTAGGTTGCATTACCATCTACAAATCCTGCAGAGCCAATGGCAAATTTTATTTCTGTTTGACCACCCAAGATAATAGCATGTGTAGTATTATCTTTACTTTTAATACCAATATGAAGATAATATTTCTCAGGATTATCAGTAATCGCTTTTAAACTAGCGAGTGCTGTTTCATTTCCAACTGTTTTTACATTAAAACCAGCGCCCGACCAACCAACTGTTCCAACAGTTAAACTAACCCAACTTTCCACTTGTCCATAAAAATTTGGACCTGAAGTTACTCCAGCTGTATAGGTATTGTCCCAAACATATAAGAATTTGATTGCTTCGTCAGGACGAAAATCAGCTTTAATTTTAGTACCCAAGGCTTTAGCAGTTGTACCATCCAAAATAATTGGATAATATTCAGTTCCTGTTAATGAAGGACTAAAGTCAGTACTTTCGGTAACTGTAACAGCACAAGTAGCTGTAAATGTACCAACTGTAGCTACGATATTAGCAGTTCCTTTTTTCACACCTGTAACTACACCATCGGCAACTGTGGCTATAGTAGCGTCGGAAGTAGACCATGCAACTACTCCTGTAGCACCTTTAGGTTGATTTGTTGCAACAAGAGTTGCTGTTTCGCGTTCGGCAACTGATAAAGTAGCTTGGTCGAGTGTTACACCCGAAAGTGGTTCGTCTGTTTTACACGAGCTAAAAAGAAGGGCAACTGCCGCAAAGCTTAGAAATAAAATTTTCTTTGTTTTCATAATACTGATGAATTAATTGTTTTAAAAATATTTGTTTGAATAATTTGATTTAATAATTTGGGTTTTGATCCATTGGATTTAAGTCAATTTCCTGACTTGGAATTGGGAATAACTCATGTTTGCCAGCAATAAAAGTGGCCATTTGTGCTTGTGCTTCGGTAGTTTCGGTGGCTTTATAAGCATCCATAGTTTGTTTTGCAACACCCCAGCGACAAAGATCGAACCAACGATGTCCTTCCATAGCCAACTCTACACGGCGCTCATGACGAATAGCTTTTATTAAATCTGCTTTGTTATCGGCGTACGTTCCATACGGAAATGCTGGTAAAATAGCAGCACCATTGCGAGCACGAAGTCGCACTTTTTCAAGTGCAGTTTTAGCACCCGTCAGGTCATTGTTTTCAGCACAAGCTTCGGCGTACATCAACAATACATCGGCATAGCGAATGATTTTGTTATTAATAGGTCCACGTGTAGCATGGTCTAAAGTTGCGAAAGTATTATCTGCATTCATCAAGGCATATTTACGATTTAAATACCTGCTTCCTAAATATATTTCCTGCGATGGTGTTTCTATTTCGGCATCTTTTGGATTCAAAATAGTAGCATCCCTGCGTGGGTCGTTTGCTTCATACTCGTTGTACAAGTTTTGAGTTGGTTTGTTAAAGCCCCAACCGCCACCAAGTTTAGAAGAACGTGAGCGAGTAAGAATTACAGTAAATGTACCACGTGTATATCCATCTCCACCTTCACCATGTGAACCTCCGTAATCGCTCATTGGGTCAGCCATGTATTGAATTTCGAAAACCGATTCTTTTCCATTTTCACCAGCTAAGGTAAAATTATCGGCATAGTTGGCTACTAAATCGTACTCGTTTGATAGCATTATGGAATCGCCCCAGCGTTTGGCTTCGGAATAAGCTTTAGTATACAAATTAGTTTTGAGCAACATAGCTTGAGCAGCTCCTTTGGTAGCACGTCCCAAATCGGTTGCTGCGTACTGACTTTTTTTCCACAATCCGTTATTGGCATCGGTTAAATCAGCAATAATTTGTGTATAAATAGCATCAGAAGTTGCACGTGGTTTTTTCCATTCGGCCGACGAGTTAATAGGTTCCAATGTAAGTGGAACGCCACCATAAATACGCACCAAACGGAAATAATACATGGCGCGAAGGAATTTTAATTCGCCTACCAATCGTTTCTGAACGCGTGCATCCATAACCGAGTCGGTTTTCATAAGCGGAATTTGCTGAATTCCCAAATTACAGCGCGCTATACCTTGATATTGAGCTCTGTAAAAGTCCAACAAAAAGCTATTGTTAGAGTTTGTTTTAAAATTCTCAAAGTCATAGGCATCAGCCATATCACCTAGTGACTGTCCACCTTTCAGTGCATCGTCCGAAGCCACATCGCCTATAAACCATTCAGGAAAATAAGTGTTATTATACTCCCACATAAGTGGCATATAGG
>JBMOHZ010000344.1:0-3165 GCA_049317585.1 Paludibacter sp. | reverse complement strand
CCACAAAAAGCGAACAAAAAATTCCAAATGCCAAAGCAACTGATTTTAATTGTTTTTTCATAAATGACAATATTTGGTGATTATTAAATTGAATATTTATACGTAAATTTTACAAATAGAAACACTTAAGACTAAGTATCAGACACATTCTATTATATTTAAATTTAAATTACTTAACTATAACACAATAATTAAAAAAATGTTTAGCAGAAAAAATGATTATAATATATCATCAATCAATTTCAAAATATTCATTGAAAAAAAAAGTTTCCATAAACAAGAAGTATAAAATGAACGACCAACAATTCATTTTTTTTGTGTAAGTTTGCATCTTGTAAAAAAAAACAATTTATGGCACCCCGCAAACCAATAAAACCAAGTCAGAAACCTGAAACAAAGCAAGAGTTCAGAAGCACAAATCGAACAGAGAACAAAACGAGTAATAAGCTTTCGAATGAGCCTAGCGTTAGTTTTTGGTCCAATTTAGTAAGCTTTTTTACCGACGAACGTACACGCTTTGTAGCAGGTATTTTTGTAATTATTGCTGTTTTATATTTTTCGTTGGCATTTGTTTCCTACTTTTTTACCGGTGCAGCCGATCAAAGCAAAATGGATTTGCCGTATAGCGAAATTATGAAATTGCGCACCGATATTCAAAATTGGACATCGATAACCGGAGCATTTGTTGCCGAAACAATGATTCACAAATGGTTTGGAGTTTCAGCCTTTGCCATCTTGTTTTTGGGATTAATAATTGGCCTAAAACTACTCAAAGTGAAATCAATGTCGTTTATAGCTGCATTTTTTCACGCTTCATTTTGGCTTATCTGGCTTTCGATAGTATTGGCTATTGCTGTAAATCCATTTGTAAAAGGGTGGATATTCTTTGCTCCAGGTGGTTTACATGGCGAATTTGTAAGTACATGGTTAAATTCCTATATCGGTTTGCCGGGCACCATTATGTCGCTTTGTGGTATTTTTCTTTTTTACAGTGTAATTGCTTCAAAAGCTACACTTCCATTTTTGAAACGACTTTTTTCGAAAAAAGACAAGAATATATCTCAAAACACCAATTTAGAACAAGATAACATTGATTCGGAATATGAAGACGACGATGAATTTGTACCTACTGTAGCAGTTGGAACCGAAATTATACCTGAAGATTGGGTTGTAAAAGCTGCCGAAGAAGATAGCATAGTAATTGACAGTAAAGATATAGAACTCGAAGAACCCGAAGAGCAAGATATTGAAATAGAAGATGTACCTTTCGAAATAGAATCGGCAGAGCAACCCGAAGAAAATTCGCCAGTAGATTTAGTTGAAAACCCTAGTTCAAACGAAGAAAATGATGATCCGTTTTATAACATTTCCAAGTTAGGAAAATACGATCCAACGCTTGATTTATCGCACTACCTGGCTCCTACCCTCGATTTATTGAAGGTATATGGAACAGATAACGATACTCAAATAGACATGGTGGAGCAAAACGCCAATAAAAATAAGATTATTACCATTCTTCAAAATTTTGGCATCGAAATTGAAACCATCAAAGCCACTGTTGGTCCAACTATTACATTGTACGAAATTGTACCCAAGGCAGGCGTTCGTATTTCGAAAATCAGAAACCTCGAATACGATATAATGCTCAGTTTGGCCGCTACTGGTATTCGTATTATTGCACCTATACCCGGAAAAGGCACAATTGGTATCGAAGTTCCTAATGCTGATCCACAAGTGGTTTCGATGCATTCCATTATTGCTTCCAAAAAATTTCAGGAATCAAAATTTGAACTTCCCGTGGCTTTTGGACGAACCATTACCAATGAAATATTTATGGTAGATTTGGCCAAAATGCCTCACTTGCTAGTGGCTGGTGCTACCGGACAAGGAAAATCGGTTGGATTAAACGCTATTATTACATCGCTACTTTACAAAAAACATCCTTCGCAATTAAAGCTCGTTTTGGTCGACCCTAAAAAGGTAGAGTTTAATATCTATGGCGATATCGAAAAACATTTCTTGGCCAAATTACCCGATGGAGATGATGCCATTATAACAGACACTAGCAAAGTAGTGGAAACACTGAACTCACTATGTAAAGAAATGGACGAGCGCTATGATTTATTGAAAAAAGCGCATGTTCGAAATATTAAAGAATACAACGAGAAATTTTATAACCGTAATTTAAACCCCGAAAAAGGCCACCGCTTTTTACCTTATATTGTAGTTATCGTTGATGAGTTTGGCGACCTTATTATGACAGCAGGCAAAGAAGTTGAAATGCCTATTGCTCGTATTGCTCAGTTGGCGCGTGCGGTTGGCATTCATATGATTATCGCTACTCAACGTCCGTCGGTCAACATTATTACTGGTGTTATCAAAGCCAACTTCCCAGCGCGAGTTGCTTTCCGCGTATCTTCTATGATTGACTCACGAACTATTTTAGATGCGCCAGGAGCTAATCAATTAGTGGGTCGTGGCGATATGCTTTTCTCGCAAGGCAATGATTTGATACGAGTACAATGTGCTTTTGTTGATACTCCTGAAGTAGAAAATGTAGTACATCATATTAGCGATCAGCAAAGTTACCCTACAGCATTTTATTTGCCAGAGTATATTAATCCTGAAGGTGAAGGTATTGATATGAGTTCGGTGGATATGAGTAAACGCGACCCATTGTTCGAAGAAGCAGCCCGACTTATTGTGGCGAGTCAGCAAGGTTCTACATCGCTTATTCAGCGCAAATTCTCTATTGGCTATAATCGTGCAGGCCGCATTGTTGACCAATTGGAAGTAGCCGGTATTATTGGACCATTCGAAGGCAGTAAAGCCCGTCAGGTACTTGTTATGGATGATTATCATTTGGAAATGATTTTGAAACAACTTTGACAAATGGTAAATTGTAAATGATAAATTGTAAATGAAGATGAATAGATTTGGCTTTTCGATAGCAGTATTAATATTTTCGATATTCGGATTATCAGCACAGAATAACACTGATGCTGAGAAGCTTATATCTAAATTATTGACCTCAGTACAAACTACTGCCGTCAAAACCAATTTTCTGCTTTCGGTAATCGAAAAAAATGCAGTAACTTCGCAACCCATTTCAGGAACATTTACTATGAAAGCTAGTAAATTCATGCTTGAAATGAACGAAACAAA
>JBMOHZ010000343.1:0-3194 GCA_049317585.1 Paludibacter sp. | reverse complement strand
AGAAAATTGGCCAATTTACCCGAGAATGTAGTTTTACCAGAACCTTGCAAACCCGACATTAAAATAACCGAAGGATTTCCTTTTAAGTTAATGTCAACACTTTGTCCGCCCATAAGTTCAGCTAACTCGTCGTGAACAATTTTCACCATGAGCTGACTTGGTTTCAGCGATGTTAATACATTTTGACCCAACGCCTTATCTTTTACCGTATCCGTAAAAGTTTTAGCTATTTTATAGTTTACATCGGCATCTAAAAGTGCTTTGCGTACGTCTTTGAGCGTTTCGGCTACATTAATTTCGGTGATTTTGCCTTCACCTTTCAGAATTTTAAATGACCTTTCAAGTCTTTCGCTTAACGATTCGAACATAAGTTTATCAAAATTATTTTTAAGACTGCAAAAGTACAAAAAATTGTGCTTATTATAACCCACTCAACATTTTAAAATCTATAAAAATTTAATTATTGATTGAAATGAATTATTTTTTCTATTTTTATTCATAATATCAAAAAAAATACTACCTTTATCGTCCTTTTCACATAAAATAAAGGAGTGATTTTTTAACGATTTGAATTTAAAATAATTATAACAAAAGTAAGTATGAGAAAACTTTTAATGTTAGTTATTGTGGTTTTGCTGACTGTAGTTAGCATAAACGCACAAACCAAACTAAAAGGAATTGTAAAAGTTGCCGGTACCGAAGCCCTGCTACAAGGTGCGAAAGTTACGCTATTGCAACAAAATTTATCGACTCAAACAAACGAAAATGGTGAATTTTCGTTGAGTTATATTGAAGCAGGCGACGAAGAACTTAGTATAGCAAAAGATGGCTATTTTACGCAAATCAAGTTGATTAAAATCCGTAAAGATGTGACAACTGATTTAGGAGTTGTTATTTTGGTTGGTGATACGCATCAGGAAATGAAACAAGAAGTAGTTTTGCAATTAAGCGAAAGTGCCCTTGATGGTGACGATTCACGCTCGCAAAGTATTTCGGGCTCATTATCGTCCAAAAGCGATGTTTATAACTCACAAACGAGTTATTCATTTAGCCCTATGCGATTCAGGCTTCGTGGATACGACCAGAATTACGAAACAACTTACATTAATGGTGTGATGTTTAACGGGTTGGAACGTGGTGAGTTTAACTATTCCGGCTTAGGTGGTTTAAATGATGCTATGCGCAATCAAGAAGAAACAATTGGCTTAACTCCAAACACTTACAGTTATGGAAATTTAGGAAGCACTACCAATATTAACACAAAAGCAACAGCTTTTGCCGCTGGATCAAAAGCAAGTGTAGCCTACAGTAACCGTTCATATAAATTAAGAGCACAATATACTTATGGTACAGGATTAATGCCAAATGGTTGGGCATTAGCAGCATCGGCCGTAGTTCGTTGGTCGGACAAAGGTATTGTAGATGGTACATTTTATAACTCAGCCGGCTATTTTCTTTCGGCCGAAAAGGTGATTAACCCAAAACACAGCATTTCGCTAGTAACCTATGGTGCGCCTACAAAGCGTGCACAACAAAGTGCTTCAACTCAAGAAACTTTTGATTTGGCTGGTTCCATTTATTATAATTCATACTGGGGTTATCAAAATGGCGAAATGCGTAGTTCGCGTATTGTAAACAGTTTTGACCCAACCGCTATTCTTTCGCATGAGTTTAAAATCGACAACAATTCAGTTTTGAGAACTGGTATAGCTTACCATTACAGTTTTTACAGCAATACTGCCTTGAACTTTTACAATGCTCCCGATCCTCGTCCCGATTACTACCGCAATATGCCAAGTTATCAGGCCGACAAAACACTAAGCGATGAATTGACGGATCTTTGGAAAACCGACATCAATACCTCACAAATAAATTGGGCAAGTTTATATCAAGCCAATTACAGAAACAATGCTGTAAATCCCGACGGTAGTGCAAAATACTCGTTAGAACGTAGACATAACAACCTGTCGGAAGCAACTTTGAACTCAACTTATGTTAATCAATTAAACAAAAATCTGAAATTAACAGCTGGTATTCAGGCAAAAACATCGAAAGGAATTCATTTTAAAACGATGGAGGATTTACTAGGAGGAAATAATTGGATTGATATTGACCAATTTGCTGAACGCGATTTCCCTGCCAATCCGAATATTATACAAAATGATATCAATAACCCAAATAAAAACATTAAAGTTGGCGATAAATTTGGTTATGATTATGACATTAATGTGAAACATGCCAGTGCATTTATTCAAAACGAATGGATATTACCACAATTCGACATTTTTTATGCAGCAAATGTCTCTTTTACTGATTTTTACAGATACGGCAGAATGCGCAATGGTAGAGCTGAGGCATTAAACATCGTTTCATATGGCAAGGGTGCAGAATGGTTTACAACCAATCCTTCTATAAAGGGTGGTTTTATTTACAAAATTGATGGACGTAATAAATTTTCAATCAATGCATCGGCCGAAACCAGAGCACCACAAGTTTACAATTCGTATGTGTCAGTTCGAATAAAAGATTCAGCAGTACCTATGCAAAACGAAGAAGTGGCTACAGCAGATGTAAATTACTCGTTTATATATCCTAAAATCAGAGGTAGAATTAGCGCATTTCGCACACAAACCAATAAAAGTTCGGATTTATATGGCTATTTTGATGATGAAAAACAAACTTTTGTCAATTTCATGCTATCGGATATGAAGAAATTGTATCAAGGAATTGAATTGGGCGTTTCGTACAAAATAAATAGTAGTTTTTCGGTATCGGTAGCAGGTACTTATGCCGACTATCGTTACAAAAGCGATGCATTGGGCATTAAGAGTCCTGAAAATGGTTCGTTTACCGATGTGATGGATACTGTTAAAATTAATGGTTTCCGCATTGCCTCAGGACCACAATTGGCTGGAAATATTACAATTGATTACTTTCATCCAAAAATGTGGTTTGTGGATGTAACTTTAAATTATTTCGACAATAATTTCCTTGATTTTGCTCCAAACCGCTTTTTGAAATCAAACATGTCACTTTACGGTAACAATCAGGCAATAATTGATGCACTTGGTACACAAGAAAAACTGAAAGGTGGTTTTATGCTCGATGCTTCGGTAGGTAAAGTTATTTACCTTAAAAACCGTAAATCGCTCAATTTCAACTTAAGTGCAAGTAATATTCTGAATAATAAAAGT
>JBMOHZ010000342.1:0-3211 GCA_049317585.1 Paludibacter sp. | reverse complement strand
GCTCGGTTAACCCTTGCTTTTTGCCGAGCTTGTTCCGTTACAAACTGAAACGTAGCGGAACGAAACGCATAGCTCAAGGCGACATTTTACGCTATTTGGAGCGAGGATCTGTCAATTTTTTCAATTGTTTTCTATACTATAGTGATTTGTTTTGAATGTGAAGGCACATTATCATTATTTTCGTAAAAGTCAACTCTATAAATGCCAGGTGAAGTAAAGATTATGGGCAAATCACTTTGTTTACCAGCCTCTTTTACAGTGAAAATCTGCCATTGTTTACTTGCATTGAAGCTTTCTACAGTCCAATTAGTTACTGTACCTTCAGTCTTCCATGTACCTCCTCCATTTATAATTATTTTCAATGCACCCCCTGTCGACACTTCAGCTCTCAACGAATTAGAACTCCCTGACGTTGTCTTGCTAAAGTTTGTACTTAAGATATTTGGACCATTAATTCCCATTGAAGGATATATGTACTGAAGCGAACTTCCAACAACTAAAGTTTTCACTCGGGTTGGGATGATTGCATTGTTTTCATAAAACTCAATTGTAATGTTTGAATAAATACTTGCTGTATAAAAACTAAAGTATAAATCATTCCGCATATTACTTTCCTTCACTACAAATTCCTGACTTTTCGTAGTTGTATTATAAGGATTTACTATCCAATTTACAGCTAAAGTGGAATAATTATCGGAAACAGCCCAAACTTTATCTCCTTTCAATACAATTCTTAGGTTTGTACCTTTGGGTAATTCGGCTTTCATTGAATATACGATACTATATTGATTTTTGGGAATATTCTTAACAGTGTCGTTAAGTAGGTTCAGTCCATTATCTCCTGAAACAGGATAAGTAATATATTTTAATGGTTTGTAAGTTGACTTTGTGAGAAAAGTTTGTACTTGTTTCTCAAAATCCGGAACAATAATATCTGTTAAACCAAGCTCAACATACTTATTCTCCATATTTTCACGAATTTCATTTAATTTAATCAATCGGGCATTGTCAATCAACATTGAACAAAGAGTTGAATTATCCAGCGTTCCATCTGTTTTTATATCGGTAATAATATTGCCCATTAGTTCGGACATTTCGGCAGTGGTTGAGGAACCCTGCAAAATGCATGAAATGGCAAGAAGAACGGCATTGTTATCACCTTCTGAACTTAAATTTAAACTTTCGGAAGTAGAATCGGCAGCTAATGTTAAATTGAATATATTCAGAACTTCTTCCTGTGCTTGCTTTTTTGCTGCTGAAAATGTTAGTTTTTTTTGTTGCACTAGATATTCTACTCTGCTTTTTTCTAAATGTGTCAAAACATTTACATTAGCCGAATTTACTTGTGAAATATCAGCCAACGCATATAATGTTAGTTGCCCCGATGATAATTCTCCACTCACTTCGTTAAAATAATATCCATCTGCTTTCAATTGTACGTAACTTGAAATTAATTCTAATTTCTTTTGTTCGAAACTACCAGCATTGTCAGCAATAGTTGTAGAATAAATACGTCCCGTTTGGTCAAGGTTTATATCTAATTCTGAAATAAGAACAGAAGACCCATTCATAAATGGACCTTTTTGAACATAACCAGAAAATACTTCCTTTTTAATTGTTTCAGCAGGTTTATTCACAAAATTATCGCAGGAGTAAAAAGAGAAAAGTGTAAGGGAAACAATTGATAAGAGGCTTTTTGTTTTCATAAGATTTTTAGTTGTTTTTTATTTTTACTTTGAATTTTTTTTTTGAAGATTCTGGTTTTAGTTATAATTCTAACTTACATCATTGTGTATTGTTGAAAATCAATCATTTTGTTTTCGTGTTTTTTTGCCCCGCAAATATAAACATTATTTTCACAATTTTAATGAAATAGATATGTATTTATAGTTGATAGTGAGGGTGTTTTTTTGAAATACACCCTCACTTTTTAAATTACACTTCGGCGTCAGTGCTTACTGCACTGTAGAGCCTTTCTCGTCAGCTTTTTTCAGTTTGCCTTTGCGCATGGCTATGGTATTGCTAAAACTTTCGATGCGCTTGTTGAGCTCGTTTACAAAGTCGGCGTAAGCTGCTTCGCCCTCCACTATTACAAGGGCATTGAGTCGCTCTACCAGCGCACGGTATGCGGCGTCTACTTTTTGTCGTTCGTCTTTCATGCGCAACATGGTTTTGTTGGCTTCGGCACTGTAACGGTTGTTTTTCAGGTCGTCGAATGCTTTGTTGCGTAGCGCCAGTTCACTAATCCAAGGTGTGAGCTGTAGTTTGGCAACATCGGCCGCGTAGTCTTTATTCAAGTCGGCTACAAGGCTATTAATAGCTCCTGTTTCGGCTTCAAATGTTTTGGCCGATATGTTACCATAGCGGTCGAGCAAAATTTGAAGGCGGTTGGCGGCTTCGCGCATATCGGCATTGAAATGGTTTGAAGCCGATTTAATGGCATCGCACATGCCCCGAAAAATACTGTCGCGGGCGGCATCGGCCTCCGATAGGTCGTCGGAAATGGCGCTTTTCTTTACCAGGTTTAGTGCCTCCAGTTCGTTGGCATAAACGCTAAGGTAAGTTGTAAACAAAGCTTCGATTTTCAAAGCTGCGGGAGTGCTTTTAACCACAAGGTCTTTAAAGCTGGTGTTAAACTGAAAGTGCTCTTCGTTGTGCAGTCGCACTAAGCTTAATTCATTGATTTTCATAAAACTTTTAAATTTTAATTGATTAATAATTTAGATATATTCGTGGGTTAAAACGAATTCAGTTGGAACATTTTCAACTTCACTCTGATGGCATGTGGCTCGTGCCCTCCATGCATGCATCATCGCCCTACGGCGTGACGTGTGCGGGCTAATTGATGCCGTCATCAGCTGATGCATCATGATTTCAGGGTACAAAGTACCCTTCATCGCATGATGATTGAATGTTTTTGATCAAAATGGAACCTTCTGCATATGGTGGCTACCTATTTTTGCCCTCGCAAGGACAAGCATCGGGTAATGCAGGGTTGTTTTTATGCTGGTAAGGCAATTCTCGCACGATGCCGACTAATTTTTCGCCTCGTAAGGTGAATCATCAGGCTTAGCAGCCGTGTTTTTTGGTTTTCGTTCGGTACGTCGTCGTGCGATGCGGGAAAAAATTGAACCGCCGATATTACGAACGTTTAAGTAATTGCTTATTCAGCACCTGTTGTTGCGAAATACAATGCAAATATATAGAATAT
>JBMOHZ010000341.1:0-3228 GCA_049317585.1 Paludibacter sp. | reverse complement strand
TGAATACCTGCAAATTAGTGTACAAAGGAAACGCCGCCAAAACAAAGGACTACACTTTTTCCGCCCTGCGCAAACAGGTACGCTCAGCAAGCAAAAAAGCTGCTACTGCCACCGACCCAACAGCCACCGAAACCACCGGCAGCATAACCGCCACCGTATCCGATAAAACCACCGGCAACCCCTTAGAAGGCGTTACCATGCTAATAATGGATACCGATATTAGCGATGTATCCGATGCCGACGGCGATGTTTATCTTGACGAAGTAGCCGTGGGCGAATACACCATAAGCTTCAGCAAGCCCGGCTTCGTGCAGTTGCTATTCAACAAAACCCAAGTACTGCCCGGCGACGATACCGAATTGCTGGCCGAACTGGTAGCAGAGATAAAATAAATATTGGCGGGCTGGGGTGTGCCCTGGCGCGAAGCCGCAAGTTGGGGCGCGACTTTTCAGTCGCCTTCCGCCTAAAAATCAATGCTTGCACAATAAAGGAACAATAAGTAAATTTGCGAAGTGAAATTATTAACCAAAAATTAATTAACCAAAAACCTAATAATTAATAATCAAAAATAGGAGGTGCTTATGAGAAAAATGTTTTTACCTTATTTCTTTGCTTTTGCAACCATATTGTTAATAAATAGTACCATAAGTGCGCAAACATCAGTATATTGGCGTATAGATGGACCGAGTTCCGGCAATTGGCACCATGGTCTTACTTGTGAATCTTCTGGTGATGGGCAATGGTATTATAATTCTTGGGGAGGATTTAGACAAAAACCTGATTGTTTTGGAGCAAATGATGTATATTTTGATGGAAATGGGTTGAACACAATGAACCTGAATGGTGGGTCTGATTATACAGTACGTACTATTTATTTTACATTGAATGCTACTGTTAGCAGAATTCTAAATACTAGTGATGGTAGAACCCTTTATTTAAGCAATCGTAGTAGCTTAGACCCAAAAATTGAAAACAATTCTTCAGCCACTCATACTTTTAATGTTCCAATCATCTTAAATAACTATGCTGAACTTAATCCTGTAAGTGGCGACTTGGTTTTTTCAGGCACTATTAACAATAATGGCCAGAATATTAATATTTATGGAGAAAATAGCAAGATGATTACATTTTCAGGAGCTATTTCCGGAACTGGTAAATTAATTCTCAATCAATATAGTAAAGTTAAGTTAAGCACTATACATGCCTATACTGGCAATACTGAAATAAATAAAGGCGAATTATGGATTGAAACATCAGGCGATGCCATCGCAAGTGGAAGTGCCATTTATTTAGGTAATGGAGGCCAAATGTCAAATATTGCAAAAATATTTTTATCAAAATTAGATGGAGGGGCAACCTTTTCTCGTACTATCAATATAAATGATGGTAATGCTTCCACTCGTTTTCTTGGTGGTGTTAATACGTCAGGTATAAATACCTTTTCTTCTTCAATTGCACTTACGTCCTCCAAACCATTAAATCTTGAAGCTGTATCATCAACTGGCATTGTTGAATTTTCTGGAGTTATTAGTGGAGATGGAGCCGTAACAACCTTAGGTTCTGGTACAATCAAATTTTCAAATGCAAACACATATACGGGTACAACATCGGTAACAGCAGGTACTTTAGAACTTTCTGCAAATTTGGCTTCCAGCCAAGTCAACCTAACTGGCGGAGCAATATTGTCTATTTCTGGAACTAATGTAACTATTAACGATTTAACAATTGGGCCTGGATGCATGGTTAAGGTACAAGCTGGTAAGTCACTTACAGTTAATGGTGCATTAAATAACGCTGCTGGTCCGACCGGCATAGTTGTTGAAAGCACTGGCTCCATAATTACTATAGGCTCAGTTTCAGGTTCAGCAACAATCAAACGCGATATAACTTCAGATTTTAAATGGCATTTCTTGTCTGCCCCTGTATCAGGCCAGTCAATTTGCGATGGGAATTTTGCTCCTACAACAGGTAATTTCAATGCAACCACGGGTGCAACTTTCGATTTTTACAGATATAGTGAACCACTACAGCCATCAAATTTGAATTGGTTAAATTTAAAAGGTGATGGCTATACATTAAACACTGCAGATTTTGGTGCAACACCAATATTTGGGGTAGGTACTGGTTATTTGGTTGCTTATAGTTCAAGCTTTGCAGGAAGCAGCACCAAAGCGTTTGCTGGCCCTCTTACTACCGGTGATCAAACCATTGTACTAACCCATGGTGGAACCACTTGGAATTTAATTGGGAATCCTTTTGCTTCGGCAATTGATTGGGATCTTGTTACTGATAGGAGCAATCTTGCAGAAGGATATTACCAAGTATATAATGAAAACAAAGCAGGAGGAGCTGGTTATGAATACTATTTGGATGGTGCCCATAAAACTACAGGGGCTACCGATAAGATTTCAGCAATGCAGGGATTTTTCGTTAAAGCACTTGGTAGCTCGCTAGTATTACCCAATACAGCTCGCGTACATGATAATCATTGGTTGAAAACCACCCAATCTCAATCTACGCCAGTTGATCAATTGAACATAAAATTGAGTAATAGCAACAATTACGATGAAGCGTTGCTGATTTTTGAAGCTCAGGGAACAACCGGATTAGATTTTTTCGATGCTGAAAAAATGTTCAGTCTTAGCTCGGAAAACCCACAGGTTTATTCAATCAATAGCGATGGAAACAATATTGCTATCAATTCGATGCCATACAATTCTGATTCTTTCAGTATTCCTCTTGGAACCTTTATTCCTACTGATGGTAATTTTACACTCGAACTTACTGGTATCGAAACGTTTACTTCTACACCTGTAATTGTGCTTCAGGATTTGAAACTCAATACAGTTCAGGATATTAATGCCAATCCTGTATATGAATTTGCAGCCTCAGCAACCGACAATCCTAATCGTTTTGTTCTTAATTTCAATGCTGTAACCGTTGGCACCACCGAGCCATCCTTACCCGAAGCATTGCGCATTTATGCCAATGCCGGAAACATTTATTTAAGCGGAGCCACTGGCAAAGCCGATGTATATGTTAGGAATATGATAGGCCAAACGGTGATACAACGTTCAGTAAATGGTGATGCACTAAAGGTTATTAATGCAGAAAATCTCACCGCTGGTGTTTATATTGTTAGCGTTGTTAACAGTGCGCAGACCATAAGCACGAAAGTTGTAATTAAGTGAATAATGAATAGTGAATAACGAATAGTTAAGAGAGCCT
>JBMOHZ010000340.1:0-3258 GCA_049317585.1 Paludibacter sp. | reverse complement strand
AAATAATATGGGAAATCCTAAAGCATTTATAACAATACCACGTAAAGATGCCGGATATCGTCCGGTGCAGGATCGTATTCACGATTTTGGCGAGGTAGAACAAACATTGAACCGCGAAGACCGCAAATTACAAGCTTCGCGTTGTATGGATTGTGGTATTCCATTTTGTCATTGGGGCTGTCCGCTTGGCAATAAAATGCCTGAATGGCAAGACCTTTTGTACAAAGGAAAATGGAAAGAAGCCATTGATAACATGCACGAAACAAATAACTTTCCTGACTTTACAGGTCGTATTTGTCCAGCACCTTGCGAAAAAGCATGTGTATTAGCATTGCACGAATCTCCGGTAACAATTCGCGAAAACGAAGCTGCTATTTCGGAAGTTGGTTTTGTTGAAGGACTTATCAAGCCTCGACCACCAAAAACTCGCACTGGTAAAACTATAGCTGTAATTGGTGCAGGCCCTGCCGGACTAGCTGCTGCACAGCAACTTAACCGTAAAGGCCATACTGTTACTGTTTTCGAAAAAGACAATAAGCCTGGTGGTTTATTACGTTATGGCATTCCAAATTTTAAACTCAATAAAACGGTTATCGACCGACGATTGGCGCAACTCGAAGAAGAAGGAATTCTTTTCCGCAATAACTGCGAAGTGGGTAAAACCATTTCGGGCAAAGAAATTATGGAAAGTTTTGACGCTGTTTGTTTAACAATTGGCGCAGGTCAACCACGTAATATCACTCCTAAAGGTCGCGAGCTAAAAGGTATACATTTTGCTATGGAATTTCTTAGTCAACAAAATCAGTTGATAATGGGCGAGGAAGTTGCTGAAAATGAAATTATTAATGCAAAAGGCAAGCATATATTGGTAATTGGTGGTGGTGATACAGGATCTGACTGTGTTGGAACTTCAGTTCGTCAGGGTGCAGTTAAAATTACTCAAATAGAAATTCTACCAAAACCTCCGGTTGGTAAAAATCCGGATACTCCTTGGCCAAATTATCCAAACATACTGAAAACATCAAGTTCACACCTCGAAGGTTGCGAACGTAAATGGAGTTTAAATACCGTGGCTTTTAATGGCACTGACGGTAAAGTAGAAGAGGTAGTGGTTGAGGAAGTTGAATGGACAAAAGATACCACTGGACGATGGAATATGAAACCAACTGGAAATACAGAAACTATCAAAGCTGATTTGGTGTTTCTTGCGCTTGGTTTTGTACATCCCGTTCACGAAGGATTAGTTACTGAACTTGGCCTTAGCTTAGATGCACGTGGTAATATAGCTACCGACAAGACAAGTGCAAGCAATGTAGCTAAAGTTTTTGCTGCTGGCGATGCTGCAATTGGTGCTAGTTTGGTAGTACGTGCAATTGCCCTTGGTCGAAAAGTTGCTGAAGATATTCATAAAACAATTTAATGTTTGAAAATTTGATGTTTGACTTTTGATAGTTTGGCGTTTGATGTTTGATAGTTTATTTTTAAACGTCAAACCTTTCATTCCTTTCAAACTTATCATACCCTTCAAAACTTCCAAATCTTTCAAACCTTGCAAATCTTAAAAATAATAAAATATATGTGTGGAATAGTATGTGCATTTGATATTAAACAGGCTACAACAGAACTTCGGCCTCAAATTTTGACCATGTCGAAAAAAATTCGCCATCGTGGTCCAGACTGGTCGGGTATTTATGCAGGCGAAAATGCCATTATGGCGCATGAACGACTGTCGATTGTTGACCCGGAATCAGGAAAACAACCACTTTTTAGCAAAGATGGTAAGTTAGTTTTAGCTGTTAATGGCGAAATTTATAATCATCAGGAAATTCGTGACCGCTTTGAAGGAAAATATGAATTTCTTACCAAATCGGACTGCGAAGTTATATTAGCTTTGTATCGCGAAAAAGGAACCGATTTTTTAGAAGATCTGAATGGAATTTTTGCTTTCGCTCTTTACGATATTGAAAAAAATGTATACATGATTGGTCGTGACCACATTGGGATTATTCCATTGTATCAAGGTTGGGACGATGCTGGTGTGTATTATGTAGGTTCAGAGCTTAAAGCGCTCGAAGGTCATTGTACCATTATCGAAGAATTTCTGCCAGGTCAGTATTATTACAGTCCGGATGGCAAACCTACAAAATGGTACGTGCGTGATTGGATGGAATATGAAGCCGTAAAAAACAATGAATCGAGTATTGACGAATTACGTCAAGCATTGGAAGATGCTGTAGAGCGTCAACTTATGGCCGATGTACCTTATGGTGTTTTACTCTCAGGTGGATTGGATTCGTCTATTATATCGGCAGTTGCTAAAAAATTTGCTACAAAACGTATTGAATCAGGAGGTACCGAAGCTGCTTGGTGGCCACAATTACATTCCTTTGCTGTAGGTTTGGTTGGCTCGCCCGACTTGGCTGCCGCACGTTTGGTAGCCGACCATATTGGCACGGTGCATCATGAGATTCATTTTACAGTACAAGAAGGACTAGACGCTATACGTGACGTTATTTATCATATTGAAACGTATGATGTTACAACCATTCGTGCTAGTACACCTATGTATCTCTTATCGCGCGTAATCAAATCGATGGGCGTAAAAATGGTACTCTCAGGCGAAGGAGCTGACGAAATTTTTGGTGGATACCTTTATTTTCACAAAGCACCAAGTGCTGAAGAATTTCACAAAGAAACTGTTCGTAAATTGAGCAAATTGCACATGTACGACTGCCTACGTGCCAATAAATCGTTAGCATCATGGGGTGTTGAAGGACGTGTACCATTTCTTGATAAAGAATTTATGGATGTTGCTATGCGTCTCAATCCAAAAGATAAAATGTGTGGAAACGGCGTTATGGAAAAAACCATTTTACGTAAAGCGTTTGAAGACATACTTCCAGCAAGTGTAGCATGGCGTCAGAAAGAACAATTTTCGGATGGTGTAGGTTATAGCTGGATTGACACTTTGCGTGAAATGACAACTTCGCAAGTGAGTGACCAACAAATGGCTCATGTAAATGAGCGTTTCCCTGTGAATCCTCCAATGAATAAAGAAGAGTATTTCTATCGTAGTATATTCGAGAAACATTTCCCATCAAATCAAGCAGCACGTTGTGTGCCTTCAGTTCCTTCGGTAGCTTGTAGTACTCCAATTGCATTGGAGTGGGATGAAGCATTTAAAAACATGAATGATCCTTCAGGACGTTCGGTAAAGAGTGTACACGAAGACGGATATAAATAATTAAGTTTTGAACC
>JBMOHZ010000339.1:0-3272 GCA_049317585.1 Paludibacter sp. | reverse complement strand
GATTTTATCTAGCTGTGATACTTCAAACTTGCCAGATGGTGCTATTGCAGGAACAGTCAAAGATGTTGATGGAAACAAATATCATACAGTAAAAATTGGAACTCAAATTTGGATGGTTGAAAACCTTAAAACCACCAAATACAACGATGGCACCCCAATTCCTAATATCACAAATAACATTGAATGGGTTGTTATAAGAACTCCCGCTTATTGTTGGTATGAAAATGATGCTAACTCCTATAAAAACACGTATGGAGCTTTGTATAACTTCTATGTTATAAATACTGGTAAGTTAGCACCTAAAGGTTGGCACATACCAACAAATGCCGAATGGGATACGCTTATTAATTATGTGAGTAATAATCAGATTTTATCAAGTTCTATTTCTAAAGCACTAGCTAGTACTTCAAATTGGTATATCCATACATCTTTAGGTTCAATTGGCAACGATTTGACGAAAAACAATAATTCTGGCTTCTCAGCCCTTCCGGGAGGTTGCCGCGGCGCAACAAGTGGAGATTTCTTTTCTATTGGCATAGAAGGATACTGGTGGGCAGATGAGGGTATTAGTATACAAGGAACTGCATCTAGCAAGATGTTAACATATAGCAGTAGCAGAGTATACCAGTATAATTATAATGTCACGAATGGTCTATCAGTTCGATGTATCAAGGACTAATTTAATAATAATGTCTATTTTTACAACATCTTGCTCTTCGTAGCCTGTAATCTCGCACTCGATGCTCGGCGTACGGCTCTTTGCCTATGTCGCGGTAAAATGAAGTCTCCAGACTTCAATATTTAAAAAACATAATCACGGCTGAATTTCAATTATGAAGTTCAGCCGTGTTTTTTTATTCAAAACAAAAATTATAAACGTATTGTTATTCTATGAGAAAGAAGTTTTGTATATTTGCACATTCAACAATTAATAGAGAAATTTCATGATACATACTGTTAAAATTAGTGACCATACGCCAACCGGAAAGCGCATTTTAGAAGAATTACGTAACAACTACAAGGAAGTTGAATTTGTAAGTTCTACAGTTAATTCTAATGTACCCGAAGGATATATGACATCGGATGAATTTCGAAAAAATGTGAAGTCGAAAATTTATAAACACTATCAAGAGAATGGTCTTATTTAGCCCCTTGGCTGAGAATGATTTGTCAAGTATCTTTATTGGATTATCGTTATGGAAAAAACATCGATTAGAATTTAATCATGTTGAAAAATATGTAGATGATATTGTTGATGTATGCGAAAATCTTGATAAATCAGTTTACCATGCCAATGTTCAGTATGAAATTCACAAACAATTTGGAAAGAAAGTACATTGTTACAATCGAAATAAAAGCACTACTTGGTACATAATTTATGATATTGACTTAGCTTCGAATACCATTTATATTCAACATATTACATCTAATCACGTAACCGTTTGCGAAAAAGAATGATTTTAGTTCTTTGTAGTGAATTATCTTTTGCTTGTCTGTAATTACCTACCAAAACTTTTAATATTACAGGTATTCAAATTGTCAGTAATATTATAAATTACAGCACCTTTGTAATCGGATTTGTAAAAACTATTGTTTTGAACATTGTTGAAAATGGCTATGATTTTACCAGTCATATCAATTAACTTTACAGTAGCATTTCCGGTTAATCCTGTAATTGTGAATCCAGCTTTGAGCGATGTAATTTTTATTGCAGCTTGATTTGTTTCTGATATAAATGTATTAATATCCGGTTTTGTTACTATCTTAAAACGGTTGGTAATAGTGCCAGTAGTTGTAACATTAAAAGTATAACTGTTTTGTTCGTTTAAATTTATACGGTTACCATTGGAGTTATCGACCAAAATGGCTGTTTGATTTTGAGTAGCATTGTTGAGTTTAATGATATAATTTCCGGCTATACCAATGCGCATACCCAGCGCCACTTCGGTAGTTGTTTCGGGCAAAGCATTGATTGCTACATCAAAGGTTTGTGCCTTGCTCCAAAGCTGGGGAACACTACTATTTAAACTCAAAATTTTTGCCGCATCAATATTCAGTTCGTAATCGTTAAGAGCTCCTTGCATAAACCTAATTTGTGCTTTATCGCTAAATGTTCCATTGCTTATATTCAAGTCAATTTGGCTGTATTCAGGCATATTTACTGCTGAAGGAGCTTTGAGTGCGCGTCCTGCATTGGCAAAAGTTAAATTGGCATTGCTTGCTTGCATAAAAAATGCACCAAATGGATTTAGTTGATAGTTATCCACCGATTTTTGCTTCACAATATAGGTCTGACTGTTTTGGTCGTACACATAGAAGTAAGTTCCCTGACTAAGATTAGCAATGTCGAAAGCGGTTGTAAAAGGAATTCCCACTAAGTTCCAACCATGATGAATGGAGCTTGCATTGGAATGATTGTCGATTATAGTAGTCGATTTATCGGCATTTGCAAACATATCGCTGTTTGTGGTACCAATAAAGTCGATTTCGATATCGCTTTTAACCAAAATAGCATATCCTTTTTTTGCCAAAAGTGGACCGGTGGTCACAGCATCCCAGTTGGGACTATTCGTAACAGCTGTTGTTCCAGTAGCATCGCGACGAGCACCATTGTATTCAATAATGTATAAATCGTCGTAAGCAGGGCCGGTTGCAGTTTTAAAATCACCAATAGTAACAGCCGTTTGTGTGCTTGTTTTTTTGATATTTGCAAACGCCACATCGAATGGGAAACTAATAAAATACCAGCCTGAAGTAGCTTTTAGGTCTTTGCGAAGTATAACGGTACCCGGCGTAGTGGTTGAACCTGTATTTTTGATTTGAGCAGCGTTCGTATCGGTTGATTTCAAAATAATTTTTCCTTCATTTAAAATATCGGTACTTACCGTAACTTTGGCATCGGCAGGAATAATTAGTTCGTTGCCCGAAGGGTTTGTAACGCTACCAATACTATTGTTAGTTGTGAGTTTTAAATTCACATTGCGTAATGGAATAATTTGCCCTGTAGTATTAATAGCCGCATCGATAGTCGGGTTCGAATTTGCCGAAATTATCATTGAACCAGTATTAACAGTACTGCTTACATTAAGTTCGTTACCCATATCCCATTTGTAAACGCCCACATTGTCGGAGGCAGTTGGCATTGCACCTGTACTCCAGTTAGCTGCTGTACTCCAAGCTGAACTTTCGCCACCGAACCAGGTATTGAAAGCAGTAGAAGCTACCCAATCAGTTGCCGCATCCATATTGGTAAGTGTGCCGTTAGCTGCATT
>JBMOHZ010000338.1:0-3277 GCA_049317585.1 Paludibacter sp. | reverse complement strand
CTTTGAGGTAATATGGGTCGTCGCCCTGCATACCTTTTACAAAAGCCAGCCCCATGCTACCTGTCAGGAACGGGTCTTCACCCCAGGTTTCCATACCACGTCCCCAGCGCGGGTCACGAAAAATATTGATGTTAGGTGACCAAAGTGTGAGTCCGCCATATTGCGTGTAGTTACCAATTTTCTGAGCTTCGTAAAATTTTGCACGGGCTTCGCTCGAAATGGCATCGCCGATACGTTGAATGAGTTCCGAATCGAAAGTCGCTGCCATTGCTATTGGCTGCGGAAAAACTGTTGCCCTGCCGAAACGTGCCACTCCGTGTAAACCTTCACTCCACCAATTGTATGCTGGAATTCCGAGTCGTTCGATGGCAGGTGAATTGTATTTCAGCTGTGCAATTTTTTCATCTACTGTCAGTCGACTTACAAGGTCGAAAATCCGTTGTTCGACTAAAAGTTTCTCGTTTCGGAAAGGAAAATTTTGACTATTTTGTGCTGATAAGGACAGAGAGAAAAACGAAAATACGAATAATAATTTTAAGGATTTCATGTGTTTTGATTTTTTTACTTATTAGACAACGCAAAAATAGCACTAATTGCAAGAATCCATCTGTATTATTTTGTTTAATGAAAATATAAAAATGCATAGAACACGGTTAAAAGCAAAATTACGCTTCTCAAATAAGCCCATGTCAATAATAAAACCTCAAAACAAAGCCCGAAACTCATTACTGAATCTCGGGCATTTTTATTAAACTTAAAAAAACTAATTTGCTAAACTAAACCTGTTTCCTGTTTAAACGAACTTTGAATATTTTTAAAACTCTCGCTTGGAAAAACAAACATAAGTTATAGCCTGTGTTTCTCTATTCTTCTGTTGTATCATTTTTCAAATGCAACTTGATAATCTCTCAATAGTTAAATTTCCTCACCATCTACAATGGTTTGATGCAAGTCCCTTAAATGCTTACCACTCCAAATTCCCATTCCTATAATTATTGGAATTAAGTACTTATAAACCAATTTTTAAATTGTAGGTAGCTTACATTTTATTATTAACCCAAATTCTTCTAATTGCTTTAGTTTTGACGTGGGTTATTCGCGGCAATACCTTCTATAATACTTTCCCAATATCCGAACCACTAGCTAAGGTAAGAATAATGATTGTTTTTTTGTACTCAATCGCTTTTATTTAAATAAAACTCAAAAAGATATAATGGAAATTTTGATTAGTATAAAATGGAAATTTTGATTTGGATAACTATTGAAACAAAACAGCCCAAATGAATATAAATTCGGTTGGGCTGTTTTGCATGTTATGCTGTTAAAAAACCCTTTATTTTACAATAACGGTCACTTTACTTTTTACATTTGCAGATGAAGCGGCATTACATATTATAAATTCACCCGATTCTACGTCCCATGTTTTGGTTTTATCGTTGTAAAAGGCAAAATCTGACACCTCGATTTCTAATTCAACTGTTTGAATTTCACCTGCTTTTAAATTCACTTTTTTGAATGCTTTCAATTCTTTAACAGGGCGTAGAACAGATGCTTTGGGTTGCGAAACGTAAACCTGAGCTATTTCAGCTCCATCTGTTTTTCCTGTGTTTTTGATAGTAAACGACAGTTTTACGATGTCAGTTTTGGCATACTCTTTTTTATCTGTAGAAATTTTCCCATATTCAAAAGTGGTATAGCTCAAACCATAGCCAAAAGCAAACTGAGGTACAATCTTTTTGGTATCGAACCAGCGATATCCTACTAGAATATCTTCTTTGTATTCCTGTTTCTTTCCATCGCCCGGGTACGACATTTGTCCAAACGAATACGCTGCATTGTCCTCCAGTTTCTTTGGAAAAGAAAATGGCAACTTGCCCGAAGGATTTACTTCGCCCGAAATGATGTTGGCAATAGCATTACCTGCTTCGGAACCCAAGTACCATGCTTGCACCAATGCTGGAACTTGTGCTATCCAAGGCATTTCTACTGCATTTCCACTGCAAAGAATTACCGAAAGGTTTTTGTTTATTGCCAATAGTGAGTTTATTACTTTATCCTGATTATATGGAAGTGTCATTGATTGACGGTCGTCGCCTTCGCTATCCTGAAACCAGTTTTTGTTTAAGCCGCCTACAAAAATTACAGCATCGGCAGTTTTTGCAGTTTCAAGAGCAGCATTTAATAAGGAATCTGCTACTATTTTGTCAACTGGTTTATTCAAATCTAAATCAGAACAATACCCTTTTGAAAACTGAATAACATCTTTTCCGTATTTGGTCTCTAAGCCTTTCAGAGGTGAAACTTCGTAAGCCACTTTAAGTGACGAAGAACCACCACCAATTACTAAACTTTTAATAGCATTGTCGCCAATAACAGCAATTCGTTTGTATTTACCTACCGGAATCGGTAATGTTTGTTTATCGTTTTTGAGCAACACAATTCCTTGTTCAGCAATTTTACGGGCAGCTTCCGAATGTTCGGGGCTCACAAATTTTCCGAATGGACGATTTGCTGCCATAGTTGTTCGGAAAATTAGTCGCAACAAACGTCGCACTTTATCGTCAAGTTCTTTGGTTGTAAATTTACCCGACTTAATTCCTTGTAGATATGGATTGGCTAAATAGTAAGATGAATAAGGCGAAGTTCCTTTGGTGGTAAGACCATTAGTCCATGTTCCCATTTCTAAATCCAATCCATTATAAACGGATTGATCTGTATTGTGTACACCACCCCAATCGCTTATTACGACCCCATCAAATTTCCAATCGTTTTTTAAAATTTTATTCAACAACAAATCGTTGTGACAACAGTGCTGACCTCTGAATTGGTTGTATGCACCCATTATCGACCAGGCTTTTCCTTCCTCTACAGCTGCTTTAAATGCAGGGAGATAGATTTCGTACAAAGCTCGGTCGCTCACTTCAACATTAATCGACATGCGTTCTTTTTCCTGATTGTTGAGTGCAAAATGCTTTACACAAGCTGCTACACCATTTTGCTGAACTGCCTGAATATACGGAACTGCCATTCGTGATGACAAATACGGATCTTCGCCCATGTATTCGAAATTTCGCCCGTTGAGTGGTGTACGATAGATGTTTACACCGGGGCCAAGCAACACTCCTTTGCCACGGTAGCGGGCTTCTTCGCCAATAGATTTGCCGTATAAAGCTGAAATTTCGGGATTAAAACTGGCAGCCAAACAAGTTAATGCCGGAAATGCTGTACATGAGTCGTTTGTCCATTTAGCTCCATCCCATTCGTCCCAAAAAACCTC
>JBMOHZ010000337.1:0-3279 GCA_049317585.1 Paludibacter sp. | reverse complement strand
TATTTTACGACAAAAAACACACAGGAAACAATGGCTTCGGTAGATAAAATACAACAAATTGTGCGTACCAAACGATACAGTGAAGATGGTAAACTCACAGGTGAAAGCACTGTAAATTATTTAAATACACAATATACCGACAACGACAAAATACAAGTGATATTAAATGTAAAATAATTGAGACAATTACTTTCTATCACTTTCATTCAATACCCTTTTTCATAGTATACATCAACCCGAATTCTGCTTTTTGGCAGAGGTCAATTCTATTTGTAACAAGGTTTTCCAATAGGAATTTAGCAACGTATTCGGCGCGCCACGTCTATAAATTTTCTAAATAGCATTCTGCTATCTATTGCCAAGCCGTTATTGGCTTTATTACGCTATAAGCAATGCCACAGCTGATATAAAAGTAGCACCCAACACAAACCAACGATACGCATTTTCGGGAAACAGTTTCACAATTTTTATTCCCAAATACGCTCCCAGCGCAATTGCGGGCAAAAGCATTAGGTTAAAAGTAAGCGTTTTGATGGTGATATTGTGCCAACCCCATATTTGTAAAGGGAGTTTGGAAAGGTTGATAATAAAGAAAAACCAAGCAGCAGTGCCGATATATTCTTTCTTGGGAAGATTTTTGGATAGTAAATAGACACTCATTATCGGTCCGGCAGCATTACCAATCATGGTCGAAAATCCACCCATAATGCCAAACGGAATGGCAACGGAGGTTTTGTGAGGCACAATTTCGGTGGTTTTCTTTTTCCGAAATTCCATCCAAAGCATTACTCCCAGACTCAGAATTACAAGAACCCCTATCAGTTGTTTGAATTGAAGCGATGAAATGTTTTTACCAACCAATAATCCAATCAGTATGCCCGCGAAAGCCCACGGCAGTACTCCAATCACCGTTTTCCAATGGGTGCTGCGGTGGTAATAAACCACGCCAAACACATCGGCCATTATCAGCATGGGCAGTACCAAACCTGATGATGGCATTCCACCAAATATAAAGGCCATTATAGGTACAACCAGCGTCCCCAAGCCATTTACTCCGGTTTTTGCCATACCTATCATAAGAGCCGAAAGTATGGCTAAGAGCCACATTGAAAACGTCAAGTCCATTTATTGTTGTTTTTTAAATGATAGTTGATTTGTCAGATTATCATATTTTTAATCGCCAAAAGTATGAATTATTTGTTAGATTTTGCGTGTTGACTAGTAAATAGCATTTAATGATATGATTTGAATATGACCCCCAAACCCCCGAATGGGGGCTTTAAGACGCAGTTTATGAATTTTCAAAACAAAGGAATTAATTTCATAATTGGACTCTTTAGCCCCCATTTGGGGGTTTGGGGGTCAAAATTGCTCCCTTTTATCGCCTTTTTTTTCCTTATTTTTTGCTCATTTTTCTTCGTTTTTTGACAAAAACTTATTTTTTGAACTTAAATTGCAATGTCGACATTGCAATTAGTGATTTTTGTACTATCTTTGTAGCGTAAATCAAGCCTGTCATTTTCGGACAATTCTACAACAATATTTATATTTCAATCAATTAACAATGAAACTTTTAGATCAAATTATGCAACGCGCCAAAGCGAATCCGCAGCGCATTGTTTTGCCCGAAGGAACTGAAATACGCACATTGAAAGCGGCGGATATTATTCTACAAGAAAAAGCTGCTAAACTCATTTTAATTGGCGACGAAAAGGAGATTTTACGTCTTGCAGCCGAAAATAACCTGAAATACATTGACCAGGCAACTATAATTAATCCCGAAATGGATCCACAAATGGCCGTTTATGCCGATTTGTTATTCGAAATTCGCAAAAGCAAAGGACTTACAAAGGAAGAGGCTGTTAAATTGGCCAAAGACCCCTTGTATTTGGCTTGTTTAATGATTAAGAATGGTGATGCCGATGGAGAATTGGCTGGAGCTCAAAATACTACTGGCAATGTGCTTCGTCCGGCTTTTCAGATTATAAAAACAAAACCTGGAATAAGTGTGGTGTCGGGTGCCATTTTGATGTTTACTCCAACCACTCAATATGGCGAAGATGGCTTGTTGGTATTTGCCGACTGTGCTGTAAACCCAAATCCTACAGCCAAAGAATTAGCCGAAATAGCCGTATCGACAGCCGAAACAACCAAAGCAGTTGCTGGTTTTGAACCACGTGTGGCCATGTTAAGTTTCTCCACTAAAGGAAGTGCCAAACACGAATTAGTGGACAAAGTAGTGGAAGCTACCCGCTTAGCGCGCGAAATGAATCCTGCGTTGCAAATTGAAGGCGAGTTGCAAGCCGATGCGGCACTTGTACCATCCATCGGACAGAGCAAAGCGCCCGGAAGTGCAATAGCCGGACATGCTAATGTGTTGGTTTTCCCCGATTTGCAAGCTGGAAATATAGGATACAAAATGGTAGAACGTTTCTCAGGTGCACAAGCCGTTGGTCCCATTTTGCAAGGAATAGCAGCACCTATCAACGACCTTTCGCGTGGTTGCTCGGTGGACGATATAGTACGTATGATAACAATAACAGCCAATCAGGCAATGAAATAAAAGGTATATGGCAGAAGAAATTATTGAAGCAATTGAGAGGTACGGACTGAGCAAACGTAGCAGGAACCGCACATTGTTTTCGCGCATTGGCGTAGTGGGATGTGGAAAGGAAGGAAGTGTCATTGCAACAACCGCTGCACTCAAAGGTATCGAAGTAGTGTTTTTCGAACCCTGCGAATCGAGTATCGAAAATGCTTATTCAAGGATAGGTGAGAAGCTGGACAAAAAAATTGAAAATTGGGGTTTGACCGAAAATGAGAAAAAAGCTACGTTGTCCAAAATTTTGGGTACTTCAGATTATAGTGATTTTGCCGGTTGCGACTTTGTAATAGAAGCCATTCGTTACGATAATAAAAATGGTGAACGCAGTGTAAATCAGCGCAAAGAAGTATTCAAAAAATTAGAAGAGGTACTTTCCGAAAAAGCAATAATTGCTTCGAATGTGTCAACGGTGGTTGTTACCGAATTAGCTTCGGAACTGGAGTTTCAGGATCGTTGTATCGGACTTCATTTTATGTCGAATACACCCGACTCGAATATAATAGAGGTGGTACGTGGACTCAACACTTCGGACAATACGTTCGAAAAAGTGTGTCAGTTTGCCAAGGCCATTTCGCACGATTTTGTACCTGTTATGGAATCGTCGGGGCTTATAAGTGTGCGCTTATTTTTAACTCAGCTCAACGAGGCTTGTGGCATTTTAATGGAAGGTATTG
>JBMOHZ010000336.1:0-3286 GCA_049317585.1 Paludibacter sp. | reverse complement strand
AGATTAATATGATTGAACGCAACGAAATTGTTTACGACGATGGCACGATTATTCCAGTGAGCCAACAATATAAAGATGTATTTCAAGCATTTTTGGATAAGAATTTCATGCTTTAATTTATAACCCATGAAAAGAAGATTTGTCTTGCCTTTTGTTTTGGTTTTGGCACTTAACATATTAGCCCAGCAGCCAAAAATCAACGACATCCGACCGCCAGCTGTATTCAATACTGCCGTATCTAATCATATGTACGATATTATTTTAGCTCGTCCAACCAATACATCCATTACCTTATCGATGTTGTTTTACAACGATGCCCAGATTAAAATTGTGTATGGATTGACCAATACAAAAATGCAGGAAACAGATTTTTATAGTTTCGAAGCCAACAAACCACAGGAAATTATTCTAAAAAATTTAAAACCGGATGCGTTGTATTTTTACCATTTAAAATCAAAATCGGGCGATATTGTTAGTTCTGAAAACTTGCATTTTCACACCCAACGGAGTGCTGCATCAAATTTCACTTTTACCATAACAGCTGATTCGCACCTCGACGAAAATGCCGATACCGAAGTTTATAAAACCACTTTGTTCAATGCTGCGGGCGATTCAGCTGATTTTCATTTCGATTTAGGCGATACCTTTATGACTGACAAATACCGCGAAAATTACAAAAATGCGTTGAATCAATACATTGCACAACGCTATTATCTGGGATTGAATTGTAAGTCATCGCCTTTGTTTTTTGTACAAGGAAACCACGATGGCGAAGCAGGAATGCGACTGAATGGGAGGGAAGATAATATGACAGTCTGGTCGAACCTCACCCGAAAAACCTATTTTCCGAATCCTATTCCCGATCAATTTTATACAGGAAATACGGATGAAAATGCATTTTGCGGCAAAATTCAGAATTATTATGCGTTCCTATGGGGAAATGCGCTTTTCGTAGTGCTCGATCCGTTTTGGTACACACCCCGTTCGGGCATGGATAATCCGTGGGACAGAACGCTCGGAAAGCAACAGTATGAATGGTTAAAAAAGACCTTGACAACATCCAAAGCAACTTTTAAATTTGTATTTATACATAATCTTGTTGGTGGTGCCGATATCAAAGGAAAAGCGCGAGGTGGTTCCGAAGTGGCAGGATTGTACGAATGGGGCGGAAAAAATCCAGATGGCACTGATGGTTTTAAAACGCATCGTCCCGATTGGGAAATGCCTATTCATCAGCTACTTGTCAAGAATATTGTAACGGCTGTTTTTCATGGCCACGACCATATTTTTGCCAAACAGGATCTGGATGGTGTAGTCTATCAATGTCTATCACAACCAGGAGCCAAAGAGCGTGGAAACACCAGAAATGGAGAGGAATACGGCTATATAAACGGAACTATTTTAAATGCTCCGGGTTATATGCGTGTAATGGTAGCGTCAGATAAAGTGGCTTTTGAGTTTGTAGAAACAAATATTCATGATATTGCCAACAATAAATCCATCTTATTTCAGTATCAAATAAAAAAGTAAAATTATGATTATCAATAATATAAAAATAATTTTGGCCATTCTGTATTTAACAAACACAGCGGCATTTGCACAGCAAGAACCAAAACTACGTCAGTCCAAACAATACAACCTCGAACAAGCAACTTCGGAACGTGCGCAGTTACACACCGTTGCTTTCAGCGGACTCGCATTTATGACAGGCAATTTTGGAGCCGACACTTTTTTTCCTCCTGGCAAAGTGGCTGATTTTTTCGGTTTTCAGTATATGCGCGATAACGATAAAAACGAAAAAGGACATAATACTGATTTTTTGACTAGTATTGCCAATAGTGTATTGTCAGTGCTAACAACCGAGCAATTAGCTGAATTAAAGCAGCTTGCTAAACAACAGGCGCCAGTTTACGATGCTTTTGCTTATAAACGTTTCGAGCTGATACGTGCGTTTCGCGATTTTATGGAAAAAGGGAAAGAACCCGAAATTGCTTTTATTAAAAAAACTGGTGCTGAATTATATACAATGGATGCCGAATTGTCGTACGGACGTGCCATTGTGGTTGGAAAAATCATTCAATCCTTCACTGCCGAACAAAAAGCTTCCTTAGCAAAGTTTCAGTTCGATAATTCATCGACATGGCAAAATATTCCCGAACAGCTGGATAAACGTTCGCTGTCGCATCGGGAGCATGTGTGCGTTATGACTTACCTGAGCGAACTTTTCAGTTGGTATGCGGGTTCGGTCGAAGCCGATGTTTATTTCTGTCCCGAACGCCACGGAACCTATTTCGGAGGCTTTTACATGAAAGATTTTCCGGCTATGGGAAATCCAGATTATAATATAAGCACTGCGTTGACAGGTGATTCTGGTAGGGATTTTATAGCCTCACTCAAACCCGAGCAGGCTTCACTTATTAACGAATCAATGCTAAAACAAGCACCATTGTTGCAACAGATTGTAGAAATTCGTAAAACAGTTGTGCTTGAATTGCGCAAATCCATTTCAGGTCAGTTGCCCGACAAAAAATTAGTATATTCGTCTATCCAAAAATATGGTGAACTCGATGCCGAAATGTCTTTTTATATGGCACAGGCCTTTACACAAATCTACAAAACACTCACTCCGGAACAAAAACAACAACTCCTAACTATCCGCAATCAAAGCGTATTGCCTAAAGGTGCATATTTGTATTCGGACCCAATTGAAATTACAAAATAAAAATGTACCTTCTTTTTATAAAACAAGACAACTTTAGCATATAAAGTTGAATATGTTTTGTGATTTGCATCACATTGTATATATTTGCAGCATATTCCAATAATCTTTACAAAATGCAAACCGATTGTAGAAACTGCCCTTTCAAAACTAAAGCTACATCCATGCTATGTGATTGTAGTCTTGATCAGCTTACAGCGAATCACTTAGAACTCAAACTCAAAAAAGGAGATTCAATTATTAAGCAGGGAACCTACTCCACCAATGTGGTTTTTTTACGCACAGGACTTGCTAAAATTCACATTGCAGGGCCATATACTGAGCAAATTGTAAAAATGGTAAATGCACCCAGTTACTTGGGACTTCCAACAACATTTGGTAGTAAAATCAACCAGTATTCAGTTACAGCGGTTTCCGATGCAGAGGTTTGTTTTATCGACTTGGAGGTTTTTCAAACCATATTGAATGAAAATAAAGAATTTAATCGTGAAATAATTCAGGAATTTTGTAAAAACGAGTTGGAATCATTTCGCCGGTGTGCCAATCGCACTCAGAAGTTAATCAGAG
>JBMOHZ010000335.1:0-3327 GCA_049317585.1 Paludibacter sp. | reverse complement strand
CAGGCTAATGGTATTATATTGACATATTTTTAACCGTTTGTTCGGACAGCTATGGTTAGTATTACTTTAATCCTGTCATGGTTGTCATATAATTTTTTTGAAAAGCCATTTTTGAAACTTAAAACGAAATTTTCTGTTATAAAAAGTACTTAATTTCAATCTAAAGAAAATTACTATCAAATACCAAAAGGATATGATTTTTCGAAAAGTGTAAGGATTAATACAAAAGGCTTTTCGGAAATTTAAAGAGTGAGCTCTTGTTTTCATTTTCGGAGTACAATTCAAAGTGGCATCCCGAAAAAAAGCTACACTTTAAAGTATTCACCCACAATATAAAGTGGCACATTTATCAGCCACGATTTTTTTTGAAAGTTAGATAGAGAAGTGCAAATGGCAGTTTTGGGTTTTGCGGGTTGCTCAAAGAGCCTTACATGCTAGGATGATTCAGCGCTATACTCTTCGAATCACCCGCTATGGATGGTTGGAAGTTTCGATAATTAATTGTATTTTTGTAGTACAAAATATTGTTCGTTTTTAAAATTTGCAATTTGACAATATACAAGGCTATTCATTTAACTCAACACAACTATGTGCAACGGGAAATTAATTACAGGCATTAAAGTTACTCAACAAATGAGTAAAGCTCAATATATTCTTCATAGTCAAGTGATACCCAGAGAAGAATTATTCCAAATACGCAAAAAAGAGGGAAAATTAAGCCAAGAACTTACCGATAATTTAAGGCGAAATGTCTGATTTAATAGTCATTGCAGGTTGTAATGGTGCTGGCAAATCAACTTTTGCATTTTCGTTTTTATCAGATAGACTTATTGCATTCGATTACGATAAAACCTATCTTGAGAACTACAGAAGAATGCCCGCCTGTGAACTAATGGCTGACAAAATTCCAATCTGTTTTGTAAATCGACTTCCTGAAGTGCTTAAATTAATCCAAAATAGATAATCATGTTTTCCATAATAATCCCTCTCTACAACAAAGCCCCTTATATAGCGAAAGCCATACAATCGGTTGCGGCGCAAACTTTCAAGGAGTTTGAACTCATTGTTATTGACGATGGATCAACAGATATAGGTGCCCCCCAACCCCCTAAAGGGGGAGTAATCATCTCATACAACGACATTGAAGCATTGATTGGCGAAAAAGGCTATTTTGTAAGACAATCAAATGCTGGTGTAAGTTCCACCCGAAACAAAGGCGTTTCGATGGCAAAATACGATTACATTGCATTCCTTGATGCCGACGATTGGTGGGAACCAACTTTTTTGGAAGAAATGAAAGCACTAATTGACGAATTTCCCGAAGCTGGCATTTACGGAAGTAGTTACTACAAAGTGAAAAACGGGGTTAATATCCCGGCTAATATTGGAGTAGAGAAAGGCTTTGATCGAGGAATGATAAATTATTGTCAAGTGTATGCCAAAACAATGTATCAACCAATATGGACAGGTGTAGCAATAATAAAAAAAACTGTTTTTGATGCTGAAAATGGTTTTAACCCTCGTTTAAAACTAGGTGAAGATTTTGACTTGTGGATACGTGTGGCGCTAAAATATAAAGTTGTACTACTGAATAAACCATTGGCTTATTATAATCAGGATGTTGAGATGACAAACAGAGCAATTGGTGAAAAACTTTATGAACCAAATGAACACATGCTGTTTACAGATTATGGTGAACTAAATAACAATATTGATTTCAGGGAATTATTTGAAGTACTAGCCGTTTATGGTCTTTTACCTTATTATTTAGCAGGTAAGAAAACAAAACAGGTCAATATTATCCTTTCAGGAATTAATTGGAAAAACCATGCATTTAAATATCGATTGTATTATAAGTATTTACCAAAAATAGTAGTTAATTTTTGGTTTAAAGCTCTGAAACTTGCATCAAAATGCAAATCAAAATTAATTGAATATATATTATAGATGAAAATAGCATATTTATTAGGTTCGTTAAATCGTGGTGGTACTGAAACTTTACTACTTGATGTATTCAGAAACGCCAGTAAGAATGGATTATCGGCAATTGGTATCTACAGAAAGACAGGTGTTTATGTAAATGAATTTCTTCAAAGTGGTATTTCATTGCATTATATACCCACAAAAAAAATTATTTTCAAATATTTATTGAAACTTAGGAGTCTTTTTATAGATAATAAAATAACTATAATTCATGCACAGCAATCTATAGATGCTATATACGGATATTTTGCTACCATGAATTTAGATATTAAAGTTATATTAACATTACACGGTTATGACTTTAATGAGTCACTGTTTGGTAAAATGATATTGCAGTATATTATTCGGAAAACTGATATAAATATATTTGTAAGTCATACTCAGATGGATTATTACATACGGAAATATAAATTGAACCCCGAAAAGCAAAAAGTTATATACAACGGTATTTCGTTCGATAAATTGGATAATGCTCTCATACAACAGAAGGCTAAAACTCATCTGCTCAATAATAAAGAGAGTTTACGAAGTGAACTTCATATTTCAAATGAAACTATATTGATAGGAACGGTTGGGAATTTTAATGCAGTTCGAGATCAATATACTATCTGTCGATTTTTAAAATTACTATATGACAATCATGTTGATTTTCATTTTATTTTTGTGGGCAAAAGGATAGAAAACCTTTCCCAATTGTACGATAGTTGCGTTGATTTCTGTAATTCGAATGGATTGAAAGATTATGTTAGTTTTTTAGGGGTGCGAAATGATGTACCATTAATACTAAAATCGTTGGATGCTTTTATTTATTCCACTGATCATGATACTTTCGGAATTGCTGTAGTTGAAGCGTTGGCAAGTGCGATTCCTGTTTTTGTGAATGATTGGTTGGTAATGAACGAGATAACTGAACAAGGAAAATTGGCAACTTTGTACAAAACGAAGGACGAAAATAATTTACTACAAGAATTTATGCTATTTTTGCAGGATAAAACAAGTTTTAGCGAAAAAGCCAATAGCGCCGCCATTCTTGTTAGCGAAAAGTACAGTATAGAAAAACATATTCAGCATCTTCTGTCAGTATATGATACACTCTGAAATTTGTGAAATTTATATTTTAATCCGTTGAATTGATGCTTAATTATCTTCCCAAATATTTCACTTCCAAATCAATCTCGCTCTATTTTGGGGTGTTATTGATTTGTAATATTATATTCGTATCTCGCTTTTTATCCATTATCTGGTGGCTATTTGGTATAATTGAAGTGTTGGCATTTTTTTATTATTCAAACCAATTAACCCGTACATGGTCGAATTTGTCAGAAAAAAATTTCACAAAAAAAC
>JBMOHZ010000334.1:0-3329 GCA_049317585.1 Paludibacter sp. | reverse complement strand
CATGCTAAATACCTCGTTGTTCCAATTTTGATAGCTACTGTTTATAGTGTTGGTATTTTTTTTACACCTTTTGAACAGTATAAAGCATGGCTTTATCACGATCACCTTTTTGCCGATTCGCCTCAAATTCAGTTTTTGAGCGTTATGCGTAAAATTGTGAAGCTTATGTTTGTGGTGCTGCTTGTCATAACCTTTGTATTAAACCAACGCTTGCTCAAAAAACATGCGCACAAAGCAGAGCAGTATAATTCCAACTTACACGATGGCAGTTTTAATAATGCTAAATGGCTCAATTATTTTTGTACTATATTTTTCTGTTAACCCTTTAAATTACAGAATCATGAAATCCATTATCTACACTCTGCTTTTCTCGCTTTTACTTGTAAGTTGTGAGAAAGATTACGTTTACATCAAAAAAATCCGCCTAAAAGGTAAAATCAGCACAACGGCTAAAGCTCTCAACTCACCCATGAAAGCACCCTCAGCTAGTTTTACACTTGCAGATGCTGCCCAAGTCCTCATTTTTTATGGTAACGAATACGACTTGGTTGACATAAAAAGTGATGGTTCGTTTAGCGGTCGTGCTCCACTCGGAAGTGCGTCGTGTGTAGTTTTCCTTACCAAAAGCAACGAATATATCGGCAACTTATTTGTAGGTGGTTGTAACCTGCTTCCGCTCGTAAGCATGGATGATAAAATTGACGAAATAGATTTTTCGACTCTGACACTTTCGGGTACACGGGTTATACCTGCCAACGATCCCATTGGCACAACCATTAAACTGACTGATAAAGAATTAGCTTTTCTGGGCGAAATTGATAGTTATTACGAAGCGCTTGCCAAAAATATCGATATGAATAACAATGGAAAGCCTGATGTGATAGAAGGGAATCAAATACAGCTTTATGGCATGTATTCATTCGGTGGTGGCACTTGGGGTACTACTAGTAAAAGTCCCTCTATTAAATCAAAATCGGCCATCACATTCGATCAAGGTATTCATTTAGTTGGACCCAACGAATTGTTAAGCAATACTGAGAATTCGGTGGCTGAAAATGCAACACTGAGTGGTCCTACTGCCAATCCACATACCAATATTATCAATTCAGGGAACTCGTATATAAACAACAAAGAGTTTAAAGTGAATTTTGGACGAAGGGCACAACAACAGCAGGGGTCAACTCAGTTTTTACCTTTCGACGATGGTATATACACATTTAATATTGATAATAAGAGTTTTACGTTTAACTACGTGAATGTTGACATGCTTGATTATCTGATTGTGGCCATACCTACTTTAAACATCAACGCCTCCAATCAATTAACTTCTGTGACCATTAGCTATCAGCTTTCGGATGGTTCGCCAGTTACGCCACGCAATATCATGTCGTCGGGTATTGATGTAAATGTGGCATATATTGGCGCGAATGGAGTTGGGTTTATGGACGAAGTGCTTTCGCCAACTGGTGCCAAATACGACGATAAATACGATTATTACAAAGTGGAACTAGAAAAGCCGCTCGATATGAAATCAATTTCTAACATCAGATTAAGCTACTTCGATATTCTTGGAAATCAATACGGTGTGGGTTGGAGTGATAAATAAGCAGAAATCTGGAACGCAAATAACGCAAATTTCAAAACACATAAACTATTGCTAAGTATAAAAAACTAACAATAATAAAAATATGATTTGCGAAAATTTGCGTTATTTGCGTTCAAAAAAAATATTCTACTTTTCTGCGTTGATAATTTCCAAAGTATCCGAAGCAATCATAAATTCTTCATCAGTTGGTGTAACTACCACTTTTACAGTCGAATCGGGAGTGCTTATCAACACTTCTTTACCACGCGAGCGCGCATTGAGTTCATTGTCGATTTTTACGCCCATAAATGCCAAACTCTCGCAAACTCGTTGGCGTGTACCTGTTTGATTTTCGCCAACACCACCCGTAAATACCAATACATCAACACCATTCAGAGCTGTAAGATACGACCCTATGTATTTTTTAATGCGATATTCGTAAATATTGAGTGCCAAAATAGCCCGTTCGTTTCCAGCGGCTACTGCTGCTTCTATCTCGCGCATATCCGACGATAAACCCGAAACACCTAATACACCACTGTGCTTGTTAAACAAAGTTGAAACCGAAGCAGAACCAATCATTTCTTTCTCCATCAGGTAAGTAACCACGCCCAAGTCCACATCGCCTGAGCGTGTTCCCATCATTAACCCTTCAATTGGAGTGAATCCCATTGAAGTATCAATCGATTTTCCATTTTCAACAGCACAAACCGAACCTCCATTGCCAATATGAGCCGTAATCATTTTGGTTTTTGAATAATCCAATCCTAAAAAGTCGCAAGCACGTTTTGAAACATAGCGATGGCTAGTACCATGAAAACCGTAGCGACGAATACCGTATTTTTTGTATAACGAATACGGGATGCCATAAGTATAGGCATAGTCGGGCATGGTTTGGTGAAATGCTGTATCGAAAACACCAACTTGTGGTACATCGGGAAGCAATTCGTTGATAGCCTTGATACCCGCCAAATTTGGTGGATTGTGAAGCGGTGCCATATCAATACATTCTTCAATTTTCGAAATTACCTCATCGGTAATCAGCATACTGGAGTTGAATTTTTCACCTCCATGTACAATGCGGTGCCCCACAGCATTAATTTCTTCCAACGAACTGATTGGTCCGTGTTTTTCGCTTGTTAAAACACCCAAAATATATTCAATAGCTATTTGATGTTCTAGCACCTCGCCTTTGAGAACCACTTTTTGTCCATCGCGGCGTGTATGTTTCAAGAACGAACCTTTCATTCCAATTTTCTCAACACCACCAGAGCCTAACTCTTCTTTGGTGTCCATATCAATCAGTTTATATTTTACCGACGAGCTTCCGCAGTTTAATACCAATATCTTCATTTTTTGTTCCTCCTCTTATTTAATGATATTACCTTGTTCATCGTAATTGTAAAAACCACGTAAAGTACTCACTCCAAAATGACGCGCTCTAAACAAGCGTAAAAGCACAGGTGCTGGTTTATATTTTGCATTTCCATACTCGTCGTACAAGTTTTCGAGCAGTTTTACTACTTTTTCAATGCCCATTTGGTCGGCAGTACGAAAAACGCCCTGACGGTGACCAAAACCTACGGTCATCACTTTGTCAATATCTTCAACACTGGCAATGCCTTCCATTAAAATACCACAAGCCTCGTTGAGCTGAGTTAAAAATAGGCGCACACTGATAAGCCCCGAAGATTCCATAACAGGTACAAAATCGTGCGAAATGGCCTTGGCAAACTGACACACT
>JBMOHZ010000333.1:0-3333 GCA_049317585.1 Paludibacter sp. | reverse complement strand
GCCAACTACATTAGCTTTTTCGCGTGTTTTATGACCCAAAACCATAGGAGCATCCAGATGTTTAGCATACGAGCCAGCACGTTTAGTACCTCCTACATCGGGCGATGCAATAACCAAATTATCGAGATTTAATGATTTTACATAAGGTACAAATACGGTTGAACCATATAAGTGGTCAACTGGAATGTTGAAGAATCCCTGAATTTGATCGGCATGTAAGTCCATTGTAATAATACGATCCACACCTGCCACGCTTAGCATATCGGCAATTAATTTGGCACCAATCGAAACGCGTGGTTTATCTTTTCTATCCTGCCGAGCCCAACCATAATACGGAATTACAGCAATGATTTTGTATGCTGATGCGCGTTTAGCTGCATCAATCATTAATAATAACTCCATTAAGTTGTCTGAATTTGGAAATGTGGATTGAACCAGGTAAATGTATTGACCACGAATTGATTCCTCAAACGAAACCGAAAATTCGCCATCCGAAAAGTGTTCAATCTTCATTTTGCCTAGCGTGCAACCTAGACTCTTTGCCATTTTTTCAGCCAGATATTGGCTGTTTGTTCCTGAAAAAATTTTGAAGGATGAATTTACTGACATGTTTTTGCAGTTTTTGCGGGTTGGAAATTTTTTGCAAAAGTACATAATATTATCAGAAATTTAATGCGTTTTTTCATTAAAAATAATAATGATTTGAAATGGTATAAATATTCAAATGTCGCTGTTTCAATTTTTGTATGTAATAATACAATGCAAACGTTTGAAATGAATTTTCAATACATTTCGATTGTTTTAAAATCGCATTTTGTCAAATAACATTACTTTTGAAACCCAATACATAACGAATGTAGTTATTGTATTAAATCACAGATAAATATGAAGATTCATTTTAAAATAGCCTATTTTACTTTTTGGGGTCAGCGATTGCTTATTACGGGCAATATTCCTCAACTTGGTAGTGGCGATTTATCAAAAGCCTTGGCGCTCAACTTTCAGCACAAAGAAGATTGGCTTGGAGATATTGATGTGACGGATGTGAATTCGTTCAATTATAAATACGTTTTGTATAACGAAAACGATGGGCAATACTTCGAAGAATGGGGCGATGAACGTACATGCAATATTTCTATGCTCAATACGGATTATCTTTTTTGTTATGATACGTGGAACTCGCCATCGGCTATCGAAAATACCTTTTTGACAGCACCTTTTAAAAATGTTTTGTTGCGCGACGAACATGAAGTTTCGGATACTACTGCTAATTTAAAATACACACATATTTTTAAAGTTGATGCACCGTTTATTCCTCATAACACTGTTGTATGCCTTGTAGGCGATAGCAATAAAACCGGAAATTGGTCGGTTAACAAGCCTGTACTGCTGTCCAAAACAACTACAGGCGAATGGGAATGCAAACTCGACTTGTCGAAATTACAGCATGAATTGCATTATAAATATGGTTTGTACGACCCAGAAGATAATAAATTCTGTTATTTCGAATCAGGTCCCGATCGCGTAAGTCCAATTCTGAATGCCAAAAAATCGCTTGTGTGTATACACGATGGCTTTATGCATGTACAACATCCAAACTGGCGAGGTACTGGTGTCGGAATTCCTGTTTTTAGCTTGCGTTCGAAAAATAGTTTTGGTGTTGGCGATTTTTCCGACTTACTTTTAATGATTGATTGGGCTGAGAAATCGGGCTTAAAACTCATTCAGGTTTTGCCACTTAACGATACTATTGGTACGCATACCGAAGCGGATGTATTACCTTATGCCGCAATCTCGGCATTTGCGTTGAATCCACTTTTTCTGAATCTACCTTCATTAGGTAAATTGCCTTCAACACATGTATTAAGTGCTGAATACAATGCGCTTCAGCCCAAATTCAATGCCGAAGAACTTATCCCATTTATGGATGTTTTCAATTTTAAATTGAAATATGCCCGTGAATTGTATTTGTTGCAAAAGGATAAGTTTTTGAAAAATAAAGAGTTTAAATCTTTTTTTACTCAAAACGAATATTGGTTAGTGCCGTATGCAGCCTATTGTGTATTGCGCGATAAAAATGAAACTCCCGATTATCGTAATTGGAAAGAGTTTGCCCGTTTCGATAAAAATGCAATTGATGCTTTTGTTGCTCCTGACCAAAGTCATTTCGATGAAGTAGCTGTCAATTATTTTATTCAATATCATCTTCATTTACAACTAAGTAAAGCAGCCACTTATGCGCACGAACATGGTGTAGTGCTCAAAGGCGATATTCCAATAGGTGTAAATCGCAATAGTGTGGATACGTGGGTTTCGCCAGAGCTTTTCCACATGCATTGCCAGGCAGGAGCCCCACCTGATATGTTTGCCATAAAAGGTCAAAACTGGGAACTCCCTACTTATAATTGGGATATGATAAAGCGTACGGGCTATGATTGGTGGAAAAAACGCTTTTCGCAAATGTCAAATTATTTCGATACATTCCGCATCGATCATATTCTTGGGTTTTTCCGTATTTGGCAAATTCCAACCAGTCAAATCGAAGGAATTATGGGCCATTTGTTTCCTTCAACGCCAATTTATATAAGCGAATTTACTGATAAAGGAATTTGGTTCGATTATAACCGCTTTTGTAAACCGTATATTACCGATGCAATTCTTTGGGATTTATTTGCCGAAGATGCTGCATGGGTTAAATCAAATTGTTTGCAAATAGAAGATGGCTGGGTACTTCGTTTGAAATCGCCTTATACTACGCAAGCTTCAGTAGAAAAGCTTTTTAATGAAGGTAAATTCGGCGAGCGCGTTAAATGGGGTTTATTCGATTTAATTTCGAATGTTTTATTTTTCGAAGCAGAAGGTACCAATGGGTCGCAATTTTATCCTCGTTTTGGGATGCATTCTTTACGTACATTTAAAGAACTTGATCAGTACACCCAACAAAAACTGAACGAATTGTATGTCGATTACTTCTTCCGCCGTCAGGATGCATACTGGTATAAATCGGGTATGGAAAAACTGCCAGCCTTAAAGCGTGCTACTAATATGCTTATTTGTGGCGAAGATTTAGGTATGATGACATCTTGCGTTACTTCAGTTATGAATGAGCTTTCAATTTTAAGCCTCGAAGTACAACGTGCACCAAAATCGGATAAAATTGAGTTTTTTCATCCTTCTGATGCACCATATCTTTCGGTAGTTACACCTTCGACTCACGATATGAGTACCATACGTGGATGGTGGGAAGAAGATCGTGGTGTGACGCAGCGTTTCTATAACTTACAACTTGGACATTGGGGTGAAGCGCCATTTTTCTGCGAATGGTGGATTTGT
>JBMOHZ010000332.1:0-3342 GCA_049317585.1 Paludibacter sp. | reverse complement strand
TATCGGGGTGAATAAATAGTAAATATATAGAATGATGGAATTTGAATCAATTTTACTGCCAGGAGTAGATGCTAAACGCCCGTTAATAATTGCGGGTCCTTGTAGTGCCGAAACCGAAGAACAAGTAATGGATACCGCACGTAAACTTGCGGCTAGAGGAATAAAAATATTTCGTGCTGGCGTTTGGAAACCTCGTACGAAGCCGGGTGGTTTCGAGGGCAATGGCGTAATGGCTTTACCTTGGCTAAAGCGAGTTAAAACTGAATTAGGAATGTATACTGCTGTAGAAGTGGCTACTGCAGCTCATGTGCGCGAAGCGCTATCGTACGATGTGGATTTACTTTGGATAGGTGCACGCACTACGGCTAATCCTTTTGCAGTACAAGAAGTGGCCGATGCGCTCGAAGGAATGGATATACCTGTTTTGATTAAAAATCCGGTAAACCCCGATTTGGAATTGTGGATTGGAGCAGTTGAGCGTATTTACAATGCTGGAATTCGTCGAATTGGTGTTATTCATCGCGGTTTTAGTTCGTTCGACAAAAAAATATATCGTAATCTACCACAGTGGCACATTCCTATTGAACTTCACCGTCAGTTGCCTACATTGCCAATTATTTGCGACCCAAGTCATATAGGTGGTAAACGTGAATTAATTGCATCGCTTTGTCAGCAGGCAATGGACTTAAATTTCGATGGGCTAATTGTTGAGTCGCATTGCAATCCCGAAAAAGCTTGGAGTGATGCTTCGCAACAGGTTACACCTGAGGTGTTGGACTTTATTCTCAATACGTTAGTTATTCGTGACACTACTCAAAGCACCGAAAGTTTAGCAAGTCTTCGTCGTCAGATTGATGAACTCGACAATAGCTTGCTTGAGTTATTAGCTCGCCGCATGCGTGTTTCGCGCGAAATTGGACAGTATAAAAAAGAACATAATATGCCCATTTTACAATCGCAACGCTACGACGAAATTATCCAAAATCGTGTATCTCAGGCGCTACAAATGGGAATGGATACCGAATTTATGAAAACCGTACTTGTTGCCATTCACGAAGAATCGGTTCGTAATCAGCAGGAAATTATGAAAATGGCTTAAATTTAAGTCGACAGATAAATGAAAGGCAAATGAAAAAAGTGCAACGTATAAACAAAGTTTTATGCGTTGCACTTTTTTGTTCTTATATATTCCACCCCAGCCCAGGATTTCACGCTTCTTGGAGCAGAGGATTGATTTGTACCATAATATTTTTTTTTAAGCATCTGGAATATTAGGTTCTACAAGGCGTTTTAATTTATCCAACGATTCCTGCCAACCCAAATAACACATTTCAGTAGGTATTTCATCAGGTATTCCTTCTTGAGTAGCGAATAGTTCAGTGCCACACAAAACCTTTTTTAGCTCAATAGTTGTAATTATTTGACCGTTCAAATTCGGGTCGTCAAACTGGTCGGTATATTTTAATAACTCATTGGGTATAATTTCCAAATATTCACCACCAAACGATTGTTCATTACCCGTAGTAAAATTAGTAAATGTCATTTTATACTTTCCACCAATTTTAAAGTCCATACTATGTACTTTACATACAAATCCGTAAGGTGGTAACCACGAGGCCATTGCATCGGCATCTGTAAATGCTTTATAAACTTTTTCTACAGGGGCTGCAAAAACTCTATGCATTTTAATACTATTATTATCCATATTTCTATTTTTGTGTTATTAAAAAAATAATAAAACAAATCATTTATATATTTTGTTTGATATGTTTTTGTAAACTTGATGTGTAGGCTCACAATTACCGCTTACGAGCGATTTTAAGAATAAAAGTGAAAGGCTAATTTATACCCAATAATGGTGCTCCTATCAACAAAAAGCTTCGCGTTTTTTCAGCCAGCCAATGTTCCAAAGTGTGTTATGGGTATACCTTTTGTTTACGATAAATTTGTTTTTTGTATTTTCACGTTGTTCAAAATTTGATAAATTTCAGTATCTGTCGCAATCTGTTCTTCATGCGAATAAAGTACATACCACTTGATAATTCTGATACAGAAATTTGATCAGACTGTGAAACCGCTAGTTCTTTCACTAAAATTCCCATTGAATTTAATATCTGAATTTGTTGTTTGTCTTGGTTGTCAGAAAACGAAATCCGTATACTTTCAACTGCGAAAGTTGGTGTTACTGAAAAGTCTTTTAAGTCTGGTAAGTTATTTATTCCTGACTTTGGATTACATTCTGCTCCTTTTGCAATAAGCTTGTTGTTTGCAGTTTGAATAGAAGTCGAAAGTGTTGCGTCTGATACGTCTACACCATAAATTTCGAGGTAACGCATACCAAATTTTAGTGCTTTGTTTACGGCTGAATCTAATACGGCTGATTTAGTGTTCGGCAGAATTCCGCACTGGTTCATTCTTGTTGGTCCATCTTGTACGCTCCAAAGCATTTGAGCACCTGTTCTGCAATTATTTTGTTGCATAATAAACCATTGACTTCCGGTGCTTATTGGTTGAGGTGGATTGCAAGCTGAAATATCTTCACGGAACAGTCCAAACCTGTCGGGATACTTTGATATGCCATAATTGCAATAAATCGTAGCTAAATAATTGCGTGCTTGCCCGGTGGCATTGGGTTGAAATAAGACATAATCCACCGAACACCACAATGGAGTAGTAGGGAACTGAATCATATAAAAGTCAGTCATTTTGTTCATTAAACTTCCCAGCGAATCAGCGTTATAGCTAAAGGCTTTCCAAAATGGCTGTTTTGTAAGTGTCGTGGTATTTGTTATCACCGTGTCGGGTAAATTTCTTGAAAAATTGCCTCCTATTGTGTTCACATAGCTAACTACAGGATTGTTGGCATATTTTGCTGCCAGGTTTTGAATAAATATCTTGTATTGACTTACATACGTACTGTCCCAAGGTATAACTTCCGAAAGAACCTGTCCATAAGTGGTATGAGCTGTATTTTTATCAATATAATTATACTGTTTTGCACCAATACTCCCAAGCCAATCAGGTCGGTCGAGTGGTTGTAAAGAAACCTTTTTGTTATATGTTATTGCTTTTGAAATTTCGCCATCTACAAAAGTCCAATTAAAATTCCCCGGCGTTGGTTCTACGTCATTCCATTTGAAACGAACAACTACGCCATTAATGTTCGGGTTGGAATAGTTTGTCGTACTAATAGGCATATTCGCGGCTCCTAAATAATAAACACCACTTTGACCAATAAACTGTGCTTGGATTTGTATTGAAATAATAATGAATAAAATATAGATTTGCTTTTTCATGGTCTTCAACTATTTATTGAGTAGCAGATTCTTTTTTAAAATTGCC
>JBMOHZ010000331.1:0-3344 GCA_049317585.1 Paludibacter sp. | reverse complement strand
ACCGTATTCTTGACAAAGGTATCGTTATCGATGCTTGGGTTAAAGTTTCATTGGTTGGTATCGAATTGTTATCTATAGAAGCACGCGTTGTTATCGCTTCTGTTGAAACTTATTTGAAATATGCTGAAGCGATTGGCCTTACCGCCAGCGCAGCTACTCCAGCGTAATTAAGTAAGTAAATTTAATTTCATTTAATATTTTTAGGAGATTACATCATGGCTAAAGTACAAAAATCAACAGACTCTTCAAGCTTGGCTGAAGTTGTAGACCGTATTCTTGACAAAGGTATCGTTATCGATGCTTGGGTTAAAGTTTCATTGGTTGGTATCGAATTGTTATCTATAGAAGCACGCGTTGTTATCGCTTCTGTTGAAACTTATTTGAAATATGCTGAAGCGATTGGCCTTACCGCCAGCGCAGCTACTCCAGCGTAATTAAGTAAAAAAGTAAGAGCGCCCAACTGCTGTTTTTTAATTTAACAGCTTGGGTGCTTTAAACAACTCCAAAATTATTGATTGGAGTTTTTCTTAAAGTGATAATCCAAGGAGAATACCTATGGGAAAATTAACAGATGATATGGCGCAATTGCGTAGTAATATTGACATTACTCGGGAAAGTCGCTTGTCTGAACAAAATGCAAGAATTTTTAATGTAAGATCTCAAATTTCTGACTTTACTGCAACTCGAGCCAGCAATGGATTTCAAGATGCAAGCGCACGTGCATTATTTGTCAAAAATAATGCGACTGACGTCAATAGCTTATTAAGTGCTTTCAATAGCAATCATCAAGCATTGAGTAAGCAGGGACGTGAAGAACGAACCGCTTTTGTTAACAGTGTGTCAAAAAATACATTAGATTTATTAAACAGCTTTAATGTTGAACACAAAAACATGGCTGAACAAAGTGCAAAAGAAAGGTTAGACTTTATTACTGAGAATAGTCGCAGTGTTACAGCATTTATTAAAAATGCATCACAAGACAGAGCGGGTGCTCACGCTGTTTTTTTCGGTACAGATAAAAAAAAAAAAGCACTCCTAGCTTAGCACTTCATTTTGTTGATGAGGCTAAAGTAGGAAGTGATAAAAATGAGTCAAGTCAACAAGAAAGTCCTAGCAGTGAAAAATTGACGCTACCAGACGTTGCTCAAGCAATCCCGGCATCGCCAAGTTCCAATATTACAAAGTCCGAAGACAATACAATAAAAACCCCTAAAAAACCCTCTAAAAGTTTTTCAGGTGCAAAAAAAGATAAATAGTAATTTGATAAAAATTAAGGGTTATGTAGTACCCTATGTTTATTTCATAGACCTTTAGTGTTGCCTACGGCACTAAAGGTCAAGTAAGTGACTTTTACATTATCATTTAAAGTCTTATAGCCATTACTCAGGCTTTTTTTGCTAAAACACATTATAACTTAATGTTTTCTAAGATAATGATTAAGCATAAGCGCATGCATTATCTTTAGCAATTTTTAAATTGAGTAGTTATAAAAAAAGTAGTACCATAAAATGAGCTTTAATCGATTGGTTTAAAATACTTTTATTATCACTCGGCCACCATTTTATATTTAAGTGCTTGCGGTGTTAACCAAAGGCGCTTAACATTCTCATCACCATTTTAAAGATAATCCTGATAATTTATCCCTTATTATCGGGAAAGACAACTGCCGTTTGGCACAGGAGCATTCATGACTAAGAGCAAAACAAATTCAAGTTTACATGTAGTAAAAGATGACCTTATCATTCCAGAGGCAAGTGATCAATTTGTAGTCACTTCGTATGTAAAAGAGATTATAGATCGTTCATTGGTTTATTTAAATGCTGGCTATCCTGTACATTTTGCCGGTCCATCGGGAACAGGAAAAACAACTTTAGCATTTCACCTCGCGGCACAATGGGGTCGTCCTGTAACCTTGCTGCAAGGTAATGAAGAATTTGTAACATCCGATTTGACAGGTAAAGACATTGGTTATCGCAAAAGCAGCTTAGTAGATAATTATATTCATTCGGTATTAAAAACTGAAGAAAATATGAGCCGTATGTGGGTCGATAATCGTTTAACAACGGCCTGCAGAAATGGTGACATGTTGATTTATGATGAGTTTAACCGCTCCAAGGCAGAAACCAATAACGTATTGTTATCGGTGTTCTCAGAAGGTATTTTAAACTTACCAGGTTCTCGCGGTACCGGAGAAGGCTTTATGGATGTGCATCAGGCCTTTCGCGCTATTTTTACCTCCAATCCGGAAGAATACGCAGGTACGCATAAGACACAAGATGCATTGATGAATCGTATGATTACTATCAATGTTGGCTTTGCAGATCGTGATACTGAGCTACAGATACTTCATGCCCGTTCTGGGTTAGCATTAAAAGAAGCTACCTACGTTGTGGATCTAGTCAGAGAGTTACATGGCTCCGAGCATGAAACCAAGCACGGATTACGCGCTGGCATTGCTATTGCTCGTATTTTACATATACAAGGAATGAAAGCGCGGTATGGCGATAGCTTATTTCATTCTATTTGCTACGATGTATTGAGTATGGAAACTGCAAAAATACAACATGCAGGTCGCTCGATATTCCATGATATGGTTGATGGCGCTATTCATAAAGTTTGTCCGCCAGTGGGTTCAGAGGCAATCAGCGTATCTACAAAAATAAAAGCAGTAGAGTAATCTCATGGCAATAATCACAAGCCCTCCTCGAACAGTTTCAGATATTAAAACCCATTCAGGACGAGTGAGTCGTGATCATGAAGTATATCGTGACTATTTTCAGGTAGGTGCTCTTGAGTTAGAGCGCTGGCGGCGAACACGAGAACGTGAAGTTGCTATATCACGCATTGCCATGATTGATAAACGTATAGCAGAAATTGATAAAGAAAAAGAACTATTGCTCGCAAGTGCAACAGCAGCGTGTGAAATGGTTTACAATAAAGGGAAATCAGAGTCGACTGAAAACAAAAAGTCTTCTGGCTTACGAATCAAGTACTAAGGCTGTCATTATGAACAAAATCAATACAATCTCTCATATTCGTACTATGCGTATGACGAAGAGTTTCCGTACTTGTGTTAACATGACAGGTAGGTCACAAATTCTTGCTGATTTGGGACGAATTTATTTAGAAGAATTTCGGCGCTTGAATCGCATGCATCAGGCATGCGATAAGCGCATTTTATTAAGGAAAGCATTGTGAGCACCGATAAATCAAAAAGCAGTAGTGCTAAAGTGCTTTATGCGCTCTGCGCTTCCGATGACTTAAAACCCAGATACGAAATACTTGGGCTTGAATCCGCAGAGGTTTACGCCATTGATCAAGACGGCTTAAGAGCCGTGGTAAGT
>JBMOHZ010000330.1:0-3346 GCA_049317585.1 Paludibacter sp. | reverse complement strand
AGATAAGTATATAACTGAACTGGGAGTGGTGAAGAGCCGCATTGACCATAACAACGCACTACGAAGCGACTATTTAGTAGCTCAACGTGCAGTGAGGGAGATGCAGTTGCGTAAAGCGCTTAACAAAGCAATGTCGGACTTACTAAAAGCCATTGAACTGGCCAAGGTAACGAATAAGACATTCGATTTTGGGCCTTTCGACACCGAACTCAGCGTGTTGTTTACTGTCTATCGTTCTAAACTACGCAGTAGGTCTACACGAAGATTAAATAACGTCATAAAAAAAGAATCAGTTGCCTCGACTACCACATCTGTTGCAACTGAAACTCTAGAGAACGGGCTAATTTAAACTTTCGTTTTTTTTAGAGCTCCGCTACCTGCCGGCGGAGCTTTTTTCATCTCACACACAGCTTTTATATTTTAAATCTTTACTCTTTGTTCTTGTATCTTTATTCTACTCCGCAAAGATATGCATTCTAAAAATCTCAAACAACCGGGCGTTTTATGTTTTATAACATGTTTTTTGTTGCATTTTATCGTATTTTGTCTCAATTTTCCCGATTTAAAAAGTACGGAGTTGAAGATTCCCACTAATCACTTATCCTTTCGTAGCTCTTGAATTTCAAAAAATCAATTACTCTTTGGGTATTAAATGAAATCTGATCAAAAAGTAAATAGGTTTTTAATTGTTCAATAGCAGCTTCAGCAGTCAAAATACCCTCCTCATATAAGGTAATAGTTGCAAATAATCGATCATTGGCAACCGGTCCAAATACAATATCGTACTTTTTCGATTTTAAACCTTTTCGGTTAGCAAATACAAAATCGAGCCAATCGCTATCAGCTTTTGTAAACTTAAAGATAATTAAATCAGTACTTTCAAATAATCGGTCGTCAATTTCGTAAACAGAAATAACTGCAACCCCCTTTCCAGCTCTTTGTTGCTTTAGTTTTGCCCATTTTTGGGCTTGTTCTTTACTGGTAGTAGTATAAAATCCTCTTCCAAAGTCAGTATTCGAACGACATTTTGCTATCGTTGGTTTTTCTACTTTTAGAGAGGAGCCATGATAGAGTATCATTTTCGACTTTTGTTTTGATTTTTAATATAGGTAGTTATTTCGTTCAAAATGTATTCTTCTCCTTGAGTGTGTAATACATCGTAATTTGCAGTAGTAAAATTATAAACATCATACTTTTGAAATAGTGCAAGCACTTCAGATGCTTCCATATTTTTCAGTATTCTAAAGTTCTCAGCACAGAAAATATAAAACATTTTTTCTTTTTGAAGTTGCCTGTCGGTAATTTGTAGTCTATGTTTTTCCTTTTCTAATTCCTTATACAAATTTATTCCACTCATATACCACCATTTACTTTCAGTATTCTGCAGCCTTTTATAAAATTGAGATGAATACAAATAGCTCATTGAATCAGCAGTATCGAGCTTTTTCTTTTCCGCAATTAATGAAACCAATTCGTTAATTTTAATAGGTAAAATCGCCTTTTCGATAGTCATAAACGCTTTGATTTAATTTGTTCTAATTTTTTGTATTGATTAATGGATGCAAATGTATTAAAATTGTGGCAAAGTGACAAGTGGATAATATGAAAATATCGATGCAAGTAAACCTGGTGGTTTGGAGGGGGTTCAAAATAAGATTATAAAGGCTTTTAAAAAACCTTGTATTAGGACCGAAAACAGCTAATATGCTGCTTAAATTTGTAGTGTAATCTAATTATATAGTATATTTCAATATGAATAGTGGCACTAAACAGTAAAATTAGTAGCACTAAACAATAAAAAATCCGATAAAAAATATTACTTTTGCAGTCCAATTCAGGTTTCGCATTTCGCGTTTCGTGTTCGATAATAAAAAGTTAGTGCGCTAAAAGTTGCCCTGGCTACAAATTTATAAATCAAATTTTAAAAAGAATGAAAGTATTAAAATTCGGTGGAACATCCGTAGGTTCTGCAGCTCGAATAAAAGATGTTGCCAAATTAATTTGTGATGGCGATCGTAAAATTGTTGTTTTGTCGGCCATGTCGGGTACAACAAATAGTTTAGTCGAAATTTCGGATTATTTCTACAAAATGAACACAACTGGTGCGCTTGAGCGTATTAATGTGTTGGAACAGAAATACATGGAAGTAATAGACGAACTGTATGCTACCGAAAAATTTAAAACCGAAGCAACAGTTACTTTAAAATCGATTTTCGAATATTTGCGTTCTTTCTCCAAAGCAGTGTTTACGCTTTTTGAAGAAAAAGCAATTTTGGCACAAGGCGAAATGCTTTCGACTAATATGTTTCAGCTTTATTTGCTCGAACAAGGTCAAAGTAGCGTATTGCTTCCAGCCTTGGATTACATGAAAATAGATAAAAACGCTGAGCCTGATACTGCTTTTATAGCCGATAATTTGAGTGTGATATTAAAAGAACAAGCCGATTTTACCTATTATATCACGCAAGGTTATATTTGTAGGAATTTTTATGGCGAGATTGACAACCTACAGCGTGGTGGTAGCGATTACAGTGCTTCGCTCATTGGTGCTGCTGTACGGGCTAGCGAAATTCAGATTTGGACTGATATTGACGGCATGCACAACAATGATCCACGTTTTGTAGAAGGTACTAAACCAGTTCCATATTTACATTTTGAGGAGGCAGCTGAATTAGCTTATTTCGGAGCTAAAATTTTACACCCTACTTGTATTTTACCAGCCAAATTGAATAATATACCGGTAAGGTTGTTGAATACTATGGAGCCAAAAGCGGCAGGTACACTTATTTCCATGCAAAGCAAAAAAGGTACTATTCAGGCTGTTGCAGCTAAAGATGGTATAACAGCTATAAAAATAAAATCCGGTCGTATGTTGTTGGCGCATGGTTTTATGCGTAAAGTATTCGAAATTTTCGAATCGTACCAAACTTCGATTGATATGATTACTACCTCCGAAGTAGGTGTTTCTATTACTATTGATAATACCAAACGCCTGGACGAAATAGTAAACAACCTGAAAAAACTCGGAACAGTTACCATCGATACCAATATGGTAATTATTTGTGTGGTGGGCGATCTGCCAGCTGAGAATGTAGGTTTCCAGGCTAAAGCAGTTTCGGCCATGAAAGATATTCCTGTTCGTATGATTTCGTATGGCGGAAGTAATTACAATGTTTCGTTCTTGATTAATGCCGAAGATAAAAAACGTGCTTTAGTGGCATTGAGCGAAGGACTTTTTAATTAGTTAAAAGGTTTATAAAGTTAGTAAAGTTCATAAAGTTAGTAAAGTTTATAAAGTAAGATTGTTAATGACAAAAGCAAATTATCCTGTACAAAAATTTCAGGA
>JBMOHZ010000329.1:0-3358 GCA_049317585.1 Paludibacter sp. | reverse complement strand
TTTTATCGGCATAAAGCAAAAATAAATTCGTGGCTTGTAACTTTAATTGCAGACTCGTAAGCTTAAAAATATCGATGACTTTTTTTGGAATATCATACGACATGGAGACTTCTTTTAGCCGAATAAAACCACCATCGGCAATACGTTCAGTTGAATAATTGTAAGCATTATATGCTTGTGCCAAATTATCATTATTCTCGTACTGACGGCGGCTGGCAATAACAGGAACGGTTGTTAAGGTCTCGTCGCCAGGCAAAGTCCAACGGTTTTTAAATTCTTTAGGCATCGACGATAAATCGTTGTATCGTGCCTTAAACGAAGGGTATAATCTAATTTTATTCCCAAACGAATAAGTAACAAATGCTATTAACTTAAAACCTTTCCAGTTTAGTGTATTTCCAAAACTACCGGTTATTGTTGGGTCGCTGGGTCCTTCGTATTTCAAAAATCCGAGCTTTTTAAACTCCTGAAAGTTAAAATCGGTAATGGTGGTTTCGTCGTTTTGGTTTTTGAATGTAGGTAAACCTTCGTCGTTTAATCCAAGAAACGGAATAGAGAACAATGAGCGTACAGGATAACCTTCTAAAGCAAATCCAGAACCGGAAATAAGCTTGATAACATTGGTGCGGGTATCTAATTCAGTAATAATGTTATCAGCTTTAGAGAATATAAAATCGGTAGACCATGAAAAACTTTTAGTAACAATATTTTTAGTAGAGATAGAAAGTTCAACACCCTGTGATTTCATCGAAGCAGCGTTGGCATATTTCTGAATTTCGCCACCCACACCTTGAGTGTAAACCAACCCAATCAAATCGAAATTCTGACGGGTATAAACATCTGCTGCTACACTGATTCGGTTTTTAAAAAAACCCAAATCAATTCCTACATTAAACTCATGTTTCTTTTCATAAGTCAATTCGCTATTTTCCAATCCTGCTATATATAAAGATGATTCGGTTACACTGGCAGTTGGTCGCCATGGATTTTGACTGATAAATACAGCTTGTGAATTGGTTACAAAACTTGGACCACGGTCAGCTGTCAATGAGTACGATGTTTTTAGCGTTGCATGAGTCAAGGTTTCATCAAAAAATCCTTTAAACCAGTTTTCTTCGTGTGCATTCCATGCTCCCGAAATGTTCCAGGTTGGTAACCAGCGAGCTGTCTGTGAGCGTCCCAATTTATTTGTTCCTTCGTAACGTCCGGTTGCATTTAGGGTGTAGCGTCCTTTGTACGAATAAGTTGATGAAATAAAAAATGCCATATTTCGTGAATACGTCCACATGTTGGAATAATAATCCGTATTTTCTTCTTTACTTTGTTTAAAAACATTGTAATCGTAAAAAGGAGTACTGCTATCGTATTGAAATCCCCAACCACGAAACCAGTTTCGGTTACGATCAATAGAACCGGTTTCCATGCCGCCAAACAAATTTAGAATATGCGCTTCATTTATTTCGGTATTGTAATTTAAAGTGCCTCGAAAGTCAATTCCACGCATTGAATAAGCTGTGCGATTATAAATACCACCTTCGGGCAAAATAGAAATGGGCAAAGCACTCGGATTATCGGGGTTTGAATACAACAGTGGATTCAAATCGCGAATGGTTGAGTTTTCGGGGAAAACACCAGCCCTATATGCTTCGGCCTGATTAGACTTGTCTTTAATATTGTGTTCTTGGGTGGACGATTGGTATTTAATTGCCCCTAAAACCGATGCCTCGAGTCCACGAATAATCTTCCAATTTAATTCTCCTTGAAATTTTAAATCGGCTACATTCAAATCGATATAATTATTTGCGAGTTCATGAAAAATATTAAAATCGGCATAACTACGACGGTAATACTCATTTGGGTCCAATGTGCGTGAAGTATTGAGGGCATAACTGTAAGGATTGATGTCAAACTCACGTTTTACTTCACCGCTAACCACATCTACTTCTTGCCCAATGGTTCCGGGTGCTTTTTGCTTGCGATAAGAACCACCTGTTAATATATTTAAAGTCAGTGTTTTTGATATTGAATAAGAAGCATTGGCATTGGCAGTATAACGTTCTACAGAACTAGATTTTGTCCAACCCGGATCGTCGAAAGCCGATAATGAGGCATAGAATTTTGCCTTTTCAGTTCCCGAAGATATACTTACAGAATGATTCTTGGTCAAATTTTGATTGAACAACATGTTAAACCAATTGGTGTTTCTCATTTCTGCTTGTTGCAAATAGGCATTTCGTGCGCCGGGAGTGTTCTGAAGCATATAACCTGTATCAGTTCGTTTGCTTATCAAATCGTACATTTTACCATAAACACCTGAGCTTACTGCCGAAGTTAAGGTCGCAAATTCCAGCCATCCTTTTCGTTCCATTTCTTGGTAAATTCCCATTTGTTGTTGCGAATTAGAGATATTATAATCGGCATAACTTGGTACAAGGCGCGAAGTAAATTCGCCGGTATAACTCAATTTGCTTATGCCTGCTTTCCCTTTTTTGGTAGTAATAACGACCACACCAGCCATGGCGCGCGCACCATAAATAGAAGTTGCCGATCCATCTTTCAGAATTTGGAAACTTTCAATATCATCAGCATTAATACCTGCAATAGCTGAAGAAATCAAGGTTTCGGCATTTCCAGACGATAAGTCATCGCTCGAAACATCAATGGCATCTTCCACCACTACCCCATCCACTACCCACAATGGTTTGGAGTTACCGTAAATAGAGGTTGCTCCACGCACCCTGATTTTGGGAGCTGTACCAAAAGTTCCGGAAACGTTTTGAACCGAAACACCAGCCGAACGACCCTCCAATGCCCGACTCACATCGGTAACACCATCCATTTTGGTTTTTTCCGCATCCAATTTGTCTGAAGCTCCGGTAAATAAACGCTTGTCAATTTTCATCATACCCGTAACCACAACTTCTTGAAGTTGTTGGGAGTTTGAAACTAAAGTAATTTTCATCGACGGTTTTCCGGTAAGTTCCTGTGCTGTCATTCCAACATACGAAACTATGATTTTAGGATTCGATGCCGAAACAGTTAAACTAAACTTGCCTTCGAAATTGGTTACAGTACCATTTTTTGAGTTTTCTTTTGAAATTATGGTAGCCCCAATAATTGTTTCGCCGGTTTCATCCACAACTACACCTGAAATGTTTGTTGTTTGCGCATTAGCACCTACAATTGCAACTAACATACAAAATAGACTTGCTTTGATTTTCTTATTCAGTGTTAAACTCATTTTTTAATTTATATCTGATTTACTACTAACTCTTAAATTTATTATTTTCAATGTGAAAAATACACATGCAAAGTATTGTAAATATGTTGTTTGATAAAAGTAATTGTGAGCAAAGAT
>JBMOHZ010000328.1:0-3367 GCA_049317585.1 Paludibacter sp. | reverse complement strand
GTTTTGAGCAAGAAGCTGCCAAAAGAGGTAAAAATTACCAACTACAAACATCAGGATTAATCATTGAATTTTCGAAATTAAAAAACGATCAAGCCGGACTTTGTCATTACGAAAATCCGATACGCATTGAAATTGATTCATCATATTGGCGAAAAATAAGCACAGTTGCAGGTGCCGATTATATGAAAGAAAACCTTATTTTTCATGAAATGGGACATGGCATTCTGAAACGGAAACATATAAATACCATACTTGAAAATGGCGATTGGAAATCGATGATGTGTGGTGGCGACAAAGTAGATAACCGACCTTGGAATATAAATTATCAAGGTGCAAGACGGGATTATTATGTGAATGAATTATTTAATGAGAGTACTGCAATGCCTGATTTTTTGAGCACACAACTGTTGGTTGACACTTCAAATTTTGTAAAAAAACTCGTTTTAACCTTCGATACAAATAATAAAAAGGACACTGGTTGGGATTTAGTAACCAATTCATATTACAGCACAACTACCGAAAATAAGCAGCTTAAATTTATTTCGAACTATACTTCTTCGTATGCCATTTTACTTTCGGTTCAGGACCCTACAGTAGATATTAAGAATAATTTTTCGTTCGAAATAGAAATTGATTGTCAGCCAAAATCAATTTCAGATCAATATGGGTTGGTTTTTGCAAACAAAACACTGGGTACTGATACAACTGAATATTTTAAAATCAATCGGGAACAAAATATGTTTCCAGGTAATAGCTCTTGGTATAGTTATTATACGCAACTTACTAAGTATGAAATAAATAAATCGGGCAAAAACAAATTAAAGGTATTCAAAATCAATAATATTATATATTATTTCATCAACAATACATATGTTTATCAATGCGAAATGGAAATTTTTGGATCTGGAAACAACTTTGGATTCCTAGTTCCATCAGGTGCTACAATTTGGATCGACAATTTACAAATAGACATAAAAAGCAGCAGTAATATTAAGCACAAAGTATTATCAACAAGCAACTTATCATTTAAAATAATAGAATTGAAAGATAATACTCTTCAAGATTTCAATAAATAATTATGGCAAAATTCAGCATATATCAGGTTTTAGTACGTCATTTTGGGAACACAAATAGCCACCGCAAACACAATGGTTCGTTAACTGAAAATGGATGTGGCAAAATGAATGACTTTACTACAAAAGCGCTTAATGAGATTAAAGAATTAGGCATTAGCCACGTTTGGTACACTGGTATTTTAGAACACGCCACACAAACTGATTACTCGGCTTATGGCATTAAACAAGATCATTCGGCTATTGTAAAGGGCATGGCAGGCTCACCTTACGCTGTTAAGGATTATTACGACATAGACCCCGATTTGGCCGTAAATGTTCCAAACCGAATGAAAGAGTTTGAAAATTTGGTAAACCGCACCCACAAAGCCGATTTAAAACTTATTATCGACTTTATACCAAACCATGTAGCTCGTCAGTATTATTCTGATTCAAAACCCGAAGGAATTAACGATTTGGGTGAAAATGATACTGTAAATTGGGCTTTTTCGCCACTCAACAATTTTTATTATTGTACAAATCAAGCATTTAATCCATATTTCGAAATTGGTGACTATACCGAGTTTCCGGCAAAAGCAACTGGAAATGATCAATTTACGGCTTCGCCTGGAAAAAATGACTGGTACGAAACCGTGAAATTAAATTACGGTGTAAATTACACCGAAGGCGGTCATAAACAATTTAATCCAATACCCGATACGTGGTATAAAATGTATGAAATACTTCATTTTTGGGCTTCGAAAAAAGTTGACGGCTTTCGTTGCGATATGGCCGAAATGGTACCTGTAGAGTTTTGGGGTTGGGTAATTCCTCGTATTAAAGCTGACTTTGCTGAAGTGATATTCATTGCCGAAGTATACAATATGGCAGAGTATCGTAATTATATTTTTAATGGCAAATTCGACTATTTGTACGATAAAGTTGGATTATATGATAAATTGCGGGCAATTACCATCGAAAATCATGCTGCCAGCGATATTACACACTGTTGGCAAGCCATAAATGGCATCGAAAACAAGATGCTTAATTTTTTGGAAAACCATGACGAACAGCGTATTGCATCCGATTTTTTCTGTGGAAATGCATCACTTGCCTTTCCGGCTATGGTGGCTGCTGCTACACTCAACAAAGCACCAATTATGATATATGCCGGCCAAGAGTTAGGCGAGAAAGGCATAGACCACGAAGGTTTTAGTGGAAAAGATGGGCGAACGTCAATATTTGATTATTGGGGAGTGGAAAGCATGCAAAATTGGTTTAACAATGGGAAATTTGGTGATAGTAAACTCTCTGAAGAAGAAAAATATACACGTGATTTTTATAAAAAATTATTGAATATAACTATTACCGAAAAAGCAATTACCCACGGAGAATTATACGATTTGGAATATGCAAATTACTATAATGAACATTTCAATACGCACCGTCAGTTTGCCTATTTTCGTAAGTTCGAACAAGAATTACTGCTCATTGTTCTTAATTTCGATTACCAAGATGTAAATTTAAAATTGAATATCCCAACCGAAGTTTTTACTTTTTTATCAATAAAAAATGGTAATATGGTAACTATTTGCGATTTATTATCAACTGTACACCAAGAATTTAACACAACATTATCTTCTGATAAACTACTTGAATTACCAATGGTTAAACATACAGCATGCATTTATAAAATCAAATATTAAATCAAAAACTTCAAACTTTCAAACCTTTCAAACAATGATTCATCGGTTTCAAAAAAGTTTACAACACGAACGCGATCAGGCCGAAAAAGCCGACCGCATTTACCGTGAAGTACTTAAAGCAACTGATATTGTACGTTTCAATACCGACAGTGAATCGGACATGGAAATGCAGCGGCAGGACATTGATTTATTGCTAACAATACGAGGTACTACTTTTAAAATCTCTGAAAAATTCAGGGATAAAGATTATGGTGATTTATATATCGAAGTTTACAGCAAATACCCACATACAAAAGGTTGGATGCACACAGGAAAGCCTAATGCAATTATATACTTTACACCCACTTCAGTTTATTGGATAACACATAATTCACTTTTTGAATGCTTTGAGAAGATATTACTTCCGGCGATTCCAGAAGTTTGGTATCTGGAGTTATATCAAAGCCAACAAAGTATTTGCACCAAAAAAGTTCAATTCAAAGACATTGAAACTAACATTCAACTTATTCAGGCACATAATTTTGAAGGTAAAGCCTGGGAGACAATAGGCATTAGCATTCAATTTGATGTTCTAACCAAATTAAGTGTAAAATTTAAAAAGATTTAAAA
>JBMOHZ010000327.1:0-3371 GCA_049317585.1 Paludibacter sp. | reverse complement strand
TACAGGTTGTGTTTATGGAGATAGTTCGAAATATTGACTTTTAAATCAGTTGGTTTTATTAAAGCAATTAAACTTCCTATAGTATTGTATATTAATATATTATAGTTTGTGTTTTTTAGAAAAACAAGAATGTCCGTTGAGTTTGGTAAGCGCTCCACTCTTAATACTTTTGTATCGGGATATGGTAGTGGCTGCACTGGTATCAGGTTCGAAAAATCAGTGATATTATCAAAAGAATCGCCTGCTTTTACTTTGTAGAAATGTTGGCGTGCAGATACTAAATTACGCAAGGTATCGGTATTATTCAATAATAATTTGCTTTTGCAAATATACTCGATGGCTACAGGGTAAGTAACCGTTATATCGTCGATTGCTACATTGTTATGTGCTGTTTTATAGCCAATAATGAATTGATTATAATTGTTATCAACACTAAAGTCATATTTTTTGATAGTTGAAAAATTGGCATTTAAAGCTATCTCGTCAATAATTGTCCAGCCTAATTCGTTCGCAGCTTTTACTTCAACTATGCCGCTCTCAGAGCCTATAGATTTTATAAAAAAGCTAAGTTGTGTTACGCTATGTGGATATTTTAGAGTTTTAATATATTCATCTTTGCTTTGAAATTGAATAGCTGGAATTGCCTTTCCACTAAAATTTTTAGAGCTTGTAACAGCCGTTGCCGAAGTGCTCCAGTCAACATTTGATTGTAATCCGGAATCAAATCCTTCAGTTTCGGTCGATTCGCCATCGGCTAAACTATAAGCAGTTAACCAGTATTTAGTTGCATTTTCTACTGTGGTCCAATTGGCAACAAAACTTTTTGATGTCAGATCCGTTGCCTCGTTAGCAATAGGTGGAAGCATTTCAAAATTACCACCTCTAAATTTGAATTTTATATCTCGATTGTATTTCGTAATTTCTGTAATTGGTTTATTAATATCTGCACCATTCCAAAGTGAAGGATAAAAGGAGCCAGATGGAAAAGCACTTCCAGGCGTTGTGGAATTACCTATAACAGGTTGTAGATATACGCCCATGTGACTGCTTGCCGTTTGATAAGTGCCTGAATAGTTGTTTGGACTATTATTATCCCAATCGCTTTGATTAAAATCAATATGCCAAATCAACAGTCCTTCGCCGGGTAAATACGAGTCAAAACCTGTTCTGTATCTGTTTTCAACCATAAAAAATTCAGTTGGACTTGGATTGTTTCCAATCAAATTATGTGTTGAATTTTGGGCAATTAAACATGCTTTGTTACTCGAAATTAGTGGATTTAAAGTAATATTTTGCGCATTGCTTAGTACTATTGGTGTAAGCCAGCCCAAATAAAAACGGTCAAAAGCCGAATAAGTAGGCGGTGTTCGTCCCACATTATTATAGGCACCGCCATCCATAATGCTCCAATTTTCGAGTGCTAATTTATTGTTATCACTCGTATGGTAATAATCCACCAAACCTAATACATGTCCAAATTCATGCGTAAACGTTCCAATTCCACACATTTTAGAGCCACTTGAACCATTAAGCTCAGATGTACAGGCATAATCAAAAATTGTTTTGCCGTCAAATTTTGTGTTGTAATCATTTAAACTCCATCGATGTGGCCATACTGTATTTGCATCAGCACCTTCGGCTTCGTTGTTTCCAGCATAATACACAAATATATTATCTACAATACCATTATTATCAATATCATACTGTTTGAAATCAATACCAGCGGCATCGGCAGCAGCACAAGCATCAATTACCATTTGTTGCGGGTTTTCATCATCGCCCGACGCATTATTTTTACCATAAAAACTCATGTTGTTTGGCAATGTATATGGGCCAACCACATCAAATTGAGGCGAAAATTGCCCATAAGAACTCTCGATAAAATAATCGCGAGCTGAGCCAGTTCCTCCATTGATGCTATATCCTGTTTGATTTAGTAGATTTGTAAAGGCAGTTTTGGCACTTGGAGTTACATAACTTTTATCGCTGAAATTGACCAATATTACCAAAGAATGTGGACTTCCTGTTACTGGAAATTGATTTGATACGTTTGTATTAGCAATTACTTTGCTTATTTTTTGTAATTTCCGTTGTTGAAGGGTAGTGTTTAAATTCGGATTTTTTTCGAGTTGGCTAATAATTTTTTTTTCAGTAGTATTACGATTCAAAATATTAGTTGCTTTGTGAGTAGAGAGTTCAAAGTTTCCATTCTGAAATTTAGCATACCTGAAAACTCCTGTTTCATCACGACGAATCAAATAGCCATCCTCAGTAGTAGTGTAATTGAAAAACTCATCGCCCTTTAATCTGATAGTAAGGTTTGTCCCATCAGGTTGTGTGACCTCTATGAGACCTGGATAAGCTTTCACAGCAAATAAAGATATGCTCGAAAGTGATAAAGCAAATATTATATAGAAAAATTTGGTTTTCATTTTTTTGGTAAATAATCCTGTTTTATATTCTGCATAGCTGCCCACAAGCTCTGACGTACGTCAGGATTCCATTTTTCAAGTTCTGTAATCAAATTTTTGGCATCTTTGCGCGACGAGTCTTTTTCGAAAGGACAATTTTTTATTTGTTTTTTGAAATCTCCTATACGTTCAATCTCCTTCATTTCATATTCGGAAATCAAACATAGTGGACGAATAATTGTAAGGTCAAATTTGTCCATTTTAAGCTTTGGAGGCATGGAGGCAAATGCACCTTGATACACCAAATTTAAAAGCAATGTTTCCGTAATATCGTCCAAATGATGTCCGAGTGCCAATTTGTTACAATTAAGCTCTTTAGCTAAATTGAACAAGGCTTTACGCCTGTGCCATGAGCAAACAAAACAAACCGATTTCCGAATGTCTTCTTTTTCGTCGAACCGAATTGATTTATGAACAAATGCTATACCGTATTGTTCACAAAAGCATTTTAGATATTCTAAATCAGAATGATACGAAATATTTTCGACCGAAATATGAGCTGCAGTTACCGTAAATTTTGGAACAAAAATTCGCATTCGCTCGCCTAGCAATTGTACAAGTGCAAGCGAATCCTTACCACCCGAAAGCCCAATTAAAATATGATCATCATTATTAATTAATTGATAATCAGAGATACCCTTTTTGAGTTTTGCACGTATTGAAGTAAGTATTTTATTGTCAGCTTTGCTTATTTCGTCCATTATTTTATGCTAAAAATAGAAGTACAAAGGTACGAAAAAAAAGTTTTAATTTTTTATTTTACATATTGCTCATTTATCAGAAAAAAAGTATCTTTGCACCGCAAAACAAAAATGCTATGAGCGATTAGCTTTGTTACATTATTTGCGAAAATAGCTCAGTTGGTAGAGCACGACCTTGCCAAGGTCGGGGTCGCGGGTT
>JBMOHZ010000326.1:0-3402 GCA_049317585.1 Paludibacter sp. | reverse complement strand
ATGGACAAAACACAGTAAATGTTTACAACATGCAGGGTGGTAAAATAATGAGTGCAACTAATAAATCTGAAATCAACATTGCACATCTTACAAATGGCATGTATCTGGTTGAGGTAGTTTGCAACGAAGGTAAAAACACAGTAAAGATTCTGAAAAAATAGTTTTTGATTTAGTTGTTAGTAAAAGCGCGTTTCGGTTCAATTCGGTACGCGTTTTTTTTGTAACTTTGCGACTCAAATATTAAAATTTTCATATCTTCAAATTTCTTTAAAAATGTACACTTACGAATTAGAATTTAAAGTTCGCGATTACGAATGTGATATACAAGGAGTTGTAAACAATTCAGTGTATCAAAATTATTTAGAACATACACGTCATGAGTTTTTAGAAACAAATAATGTGAGTTTTGCCGAGCTTCACAATCGTGGCATCGATGCTATGGTATCGAGTGTCGAAATTGCTTACAAAACCCCTCTCCGACCCGGCGACTCGTTTATATCAAAACTTTATGTACAAAAAGAAGGTGTTCGTTATGTTTTTCATCAAGCTATATATCGAAAAGTGGATAATAAACTGGCTATTAAGGCAAAAGTAAATGCCGTTGTAGTTATTGATGGTAGACTTGGTACGTCGTTGCCTGAATTTGACAAATTGATTGAGTTATGAATAATCATGAGTTTAGAGTTGAAGCTATAAATAATCATTTGTTTTAAAATACGTATTTTGCAACAAACTATTTTATGGATTTTGTTGTTAGATGATTAAAGTGACAGAAAAAACTCAATAACATACAACAAATTATATATGAACGAATTTTTAGAAACCGAAGAAAAGATAGTCAGAATGCTCAAAACAGTATTCGACCCCGAAATCCCAGTTAATATTTATGACTTAGGACTTATTTATAAAATTGATTTGGCCGAAGATGGACAATTAAATATTGACATGACACTTACTGCTCCAAACTGTCCTGCTGTGGATTTTATTGTAGAAGATGTACGTATGAAAACTGGAAGCGTAGAAGGCGTTAATAATGTGGAAGTAAATATTGTATTTGAACCTGCTTGGGACAAAAGCATGATGAGTGAAGAAGCTCAACTTGAATTAGGTTTTTTATAATATATTGAATACTATATATTTAAGTTTCATATAAAGGACTATTGAAATTCATATTTCAGCAGTCCCTTTTTTATTTATACCGATACAACTTCGGGTTTGATATTGCGATGAGCAACTTTATAACCTTTTAAATTGATCAAAATCTGTTGCTCATAACGAGCCGATATTTCGAAATAGCAGGAACTATCTCCTACTTTGATATTTTTCAAATCTCCGGCACTAATACCCGTTTCCTCGACCAAAAAATCGGTAAGTGTACTTTTAAGGAACCCTTGTGTAATGCCAATATTTAAGTAAATCCCAATTGGATGAGTCAATTTAACTTCGTTCAGCAATTCCACTTTAATCTCCGAAAAACCAATTTTCAAATCGGCTTCAAGTTGTTTTATGGCAGGTAAATCCTCTGTTTTAATTAAACAAACCGACACACCCGATTTTCCTGCTCGTGCTGTACGACCACTCCGATGTGTGTACTGATCAGATTTTTCGGGTAAATGGTAATGGATAATGTAATCCAATTCTTTAATATCAATACCACGGGCAGCAATATCAGTAGCTACAAGTAAACTTATTCGGTTATTTTTTAAACCACGCATCACTTTATCGCGCATTTCCTGATTCAAATTTCCATGTAGTGCATCGGCTGTAACTTCAAAACCTGCCAATTGCTTTGCTATACGCTTGGCTGCAGTTTTAGTTTTACAAAAAAGTATTCCGCGCTTTTCGGCACGAGCTGATAAAAAAGCTTTCAGATAATCCAACTTCTCGCCTTGTTTATAAATCAAGTATTGATGTTCTATTTTCTGATTCACAAATTCAGTTGCATTTATTCTGACTTCAACAACATCGGTGCGTAAATAATCCTTTATAATTGCAGTTACATCGGCAGGCATAGTGGCAGTAAAAAGCAGATTAGTAATACCTTTATTACACGAACTAAGAATTTTATCAATTTCGGACTTAAAACCCATATTCATCATTTCGTCGGCTTCGTCGAGCACCAAAAACTTCAATGCATTTAATTTCAGTGCATTTCTGTCAAGCAAATCGAGTAAACGGCCAGGAGTAGCTACAACCACATGCGTAGAGCGCTGCAAACGTGCTATTTGATCGTCGATAGGAACGCCACCATACACACACTCTGTAAAAACACGCGGAATATGCTTCGAAAAAAGAAAGAATTCACGCGCAACTTGCTGACCAAGTTCTCGAGTTGGCACAAGTACCAAAGATTGTATGTTGGGATTTTTAGGGTCGATAGATTGTAAAATAGGTAAACAAAATGCTGCTGTTTTACCTGTACCAGTTTGAGCTACAGCTACTAAATCGGTATTTGAATTTAGTATATGTGGTATAGCTTGTACCTGAATATCAGTAGGTTTGGTTATTTTATTTTCGAACAAAGCCTGTTCTATCGCCTCATTAATGCCTAATTGATTAAATGTCATGTGTTTTTGAATTAAAAAATAAAATAGTACTTTTGAAAATTGAGACCTCAAAGGTACTTTATTTTAAGCTACAAAAAAACATTTATTACTTGATGCACGTTAAAGCATAATAAAAACAAAAACATGTCCAACGAAAACACGTCCAAAACGCTTATAAATTGGTACGAACACAATAAACGCGAATTACCTTGGCGTGACATTTCCGATCCTTACCGCATTTGGATTTCGGAAATTATTTTACAACAAACACGTGTGAATCAGGGCATAAGTTATTACTTACGATTTGTGGATCGATTTCCTGATGTAAAAGCATTAGCTACTGCCCACGAGGATGAGGTTTTGAAATATTGGCAAGGTTTAGGTTATTATTCCAGAGCTCGCAATTTACACAAAACAGCCCAAATAATAGTGGAAAAACACAATGGTAACTTTCCGAACTCCTATACCGAAATAGTTCAGCTAAAAGGAATTGGAGCCTATACCGCAGCGGCTATTTGTTCGTTTGCTTACAACCAACCTTATGGAGTTGTGGATGGGAATGTATATAGGGTTTTATCACGATTGTTTGCCATCCAAACTCCAATTGATAGCTCACAAGCTAAAAATGAATTTTCGGATTTGGCTACCAATTTGCTCAACAATAGTAATCCGGGAATTCACAATCAGGCAATTATGGAGTTTGGAGCATTACAGTGTGTTCCAGTTCAGCCCGAGTGTAATACCTGTCCATTTCAGAAAACCTGCAAAGCTTATGAGCTCGATTTGGTTGATAAATTACCAATTAAAGCCTCCAAAACAAAAGTTCGGGAGCGATTTTTCAATTATTTTTTCATAC
>JBMOHZ010000325.1:0-3403 GCA_049317585.1 Paludibacter sp. | reverse complement strand
TTGAACGTAAAGCGGATTATAAATCCTTATAGTAACTGAAGGTGGGATTCCAAAATTACTCCCGTTGGTCGTGACCGCTGGTTCCTACTTGACGCGCCACCTTTTGTTTTGTCTTTTAAATATGTTATATCCAAGTGGACGGGGGTGAATGCGGGCGCAACACCTGCTAAATGCACGTCAGCCAGCCAATGTGCTTAGGCGTGTGTTACCAAATCGTGCATTGATAATGAAGGACTAGTTGTCGGTGAATTTAAGACTTAGAGCTCCGATTTTTAGTCTCTCTTAAAACGCACGTTCAGTTTTCTTTATTATAGTCAAGAATACCAAACGTGCGCTAATTAATGACTTTAAATTAGTTGTTATTGAAGTTTTAATACACTAATAAAAAGTTAAATATAAATAGGAAATTATAATTAGGAGTGAAAGCACTGTTAAATAAATATCAACCTCTTTGTATTTTAGAAGTTTAATTGTAAAAAAAACTACAGGAAGAATGAAAGAAATTATCCATATAATTTTAAAAATTAGTTGAATAGTTGAAATTTCATAAACACTTCTCTCTATAAAAATTTGAAGCAAAAAGCTACTTAAGATTAAAAATATGCTCAAAATAGCAATATAATTAGTATTAAACTTAGAAGTAGAGTCTTTAATCACCTCGTACTTATCTCCGATTCTATATTTTAATTTGTTCATATCAAAAATATTTTAATTCACACAATCGAAGTAATCATCTGAAGCATCACCTCTACACATCATATCCGTCGCCCACACATATGAAACTCCAATAGTTAATGCTAAACCACCAGAACCTATTCCTGCAAGACCTGAGAATGCTAATCCAACAATTGTATTTCTATTACATCTACTGATTGCGGTATTGTAGGCTTTTCCACATGCAGCTTCATTTACTTTTCTCATGCCACTTTTCTCTTCATTTACTAATTGATTTTCTGAATATGTCAGTAAAAGAATTAGTGATATTTTTTCATTTTCTGGTAAAGAATCATTCAATATTATATTTTCAATCGTAAAGCAGATTTCATTTTCTGTAAGATACTTAGTGATATAATTAGCATATTCTTTAGAACAATTATTTTGTGTGAAATTTATAAATTCGACAGAATTTTCCGAATAATAATCTAAATTACTTTGACTGTAAACATCTTCTGCTTTACTATAAAATTTTCCATGAATTGAATTCTGTCCTTGTTTAACAAAATGAGATTTTGAAAGGTAAATGACACTATCCAATTCTTTAATAATAGTTATATTATTTGGTTCATTTTGAATTTGTCTAAATACATTATTTGATTTATTATAAATATCCATTAAGTAATCATTTTCAGTTTTCAAATTACTCTCATTTTCGTTAGTAAACTCGTTTTTGTCGCAAGAAGTCAATGCAAACGCCACAAGGGCAAAGATATAAAATATTTTTTTCATTTTTAATTTGTGTTTTGTGAATGCTATCAGACTGTTTTTTGTATATTGAAGCATTCGGATTGTTAATGTTTTCTGACTTCTCATCTTTGAACGTCAGGCGTAATTTTAGGTTTACACTTACCTGATAGATAAGTTAGTTTTTGTAGAACAAACTTTTGATTTACAATGAGTACAGAGTTAAGTCGTACTCCAAAACAGTTTTCTCATCTCGAAAACACTTTCAAGGTTGATTCTCGTGTTTCCGTATTTATAGCCTCTACTATGCTTCAAGACTAAAATAATGCATTAACTTGTGTCCATATTTGTCTTTTTTCTTTTTTTATGCATGTTTGGTAACACCAAAATATGCGATGTCCATTTGGCTATGCGATGTTCCTTGTCCCGCCAGATATGGGGATTTGCGCACCGTCGTTGGGAACCAACGGTCAGCGTAGCTAATTGCAATCCCAACATCCTGTATTATCAGGATTTTTCGCTCGGCTTTGCCGCTTGGCTCGCCAAGAATCCGAAACTCTCTCTATAACCATATCCAACACAAAGATAAATATTTATTTTGAACGTAAAGCGGATTATAAATCCTTATAGTAACTGAAGGTGGGATTCCAAAAATCCCACCTGACGCGCCACCTTTGTTTTGTCTTTTAAATATGTTATATCCAAGTGGACGGGGAATACTTATAGAAATTGTTACGCTACATAGAACAGGAAATCAACATATTCGTAATTAAATATTTAATGCTTTTTTACTTTAAAGCGCCAACCTAAACTTAATGTAACATAAGGAGCAATATTTGCATAATCCCTATCAAAGGCACTACCTAAACCACATTGTAAGCCTGTTTGAAATCCAGACTTTGAAATATAACTTATACCTAGTGGGATATCCCAAAAATACATAAAGTCAATTTTCCCGATTAAATATCCTAAGTAAGGAGAGAAACCACTTTTACTATACTTTGAAGCCAACCAATATTTAAATCCAATTTCATAATATGTAAACAGATCATTACCATTTCCAATACCCATATTTACAACAAATTCGGAACTTATTTTTGGAGTAATAAAATAATTTAAATTACAATTAAATCTTGGATCATGAGGTGATGGCATTATACCCAAGCTTACACCCAATGGAAATATACTTCTTGGGTTTTGAGAACTTAGCAGGTTTACTTCTCCGTTTTTATAATGAATACTTCTTACTTTGGATAGTTTTGTACAGCTGATTGTATCACCACTTGGTTGATTGCTTAGTTTGTATTTTATGCTAGTCCTGCTCTTTTCAAGAATAGATGCATTAATTATAACACCATTTTTAAGCGAAATAGTGTCCTGAGCATGAACGCTGATAAAAAAACAGAAAGACCAAAAGAAAATTGATATTTTTTTCATATATATTTCCTTACATTCTAATTTGCAATTACACTTTTCGTCAAACGAATTACAACTCCGCTTAACCTAGCCTGTAATCTTGCTCCAAACGATGGCCGTGATTACAGGCTACTGGCAGCAAAGGCTGTATTGTCAATCTTCACCAGTTATAAAACCAACTTTCCGACGTGGTAATTCAGGTCGTATTTTTTCGGATTGCAACCCTGCCAACGATTGATTAATTAATTCTATTTGCATACGCGTATCTTCGTTAATATCGTTTTGGTCGGCAAAAACATCTTCGAGATATGCTTTTAATTCACTCATTTCGTACTGCAAAACAGCCAATTTATCTGTAGGCGATAGAGCGACAGCCTGACGGACAACGACAAACGTTCGCATAATTCCTCTGTTTACTTCAATTGCCGTTTTGGAGTTTAACACACTACTCAACATGGCAACACCGAGTTCGGTAAAGGCAAAAGGTGCATATTTGATATTGAAACCCCGCGACTTATTCAAGGTCGCAAATTGCGTCCTTGAAAGTTCTGCAATTTCGGTTTCCGAAAGTTGAAACATAAAGTCT
>JBMOHZ010000324.1:0-3411 GCA_049317585.1 Paludibacter sp. | reverse complement strand
TTTGCTTCGAGCCCACATTATTCCATTCTTTTTCGAAACCTTCGAGCATAAAAGCATACTGAATTTTGTCCGGTGCGCGCATGTCGAGCGTAGCAAATTCAATGGAAAAAACATTTTGTTTGTACGTAAATTCAATTTTAGACAAGTTGTCTATTTGTTTTTTCAGAACCGATTCGTCGCTAATATCCACATCTTTGTTGAGTACTTTGAGACCCGTAAACACAATAGGAGCATCAATTACCCGGCGTTTAACTTCCAATGGATTAAACACATAAAAACCCGATTTAGAACCCACACAAATTTCGCCCGACTGCAACAAACAGGCAGTGGCTTCGGAGAATTCAACATTCTCAATTTCGTTTCCTTTACCAAAAACCTCCATAGCTTTTGATAATTTGTTGAGTTTGATAATGGAATTCTCGGATGTCAACCACAAATAACCTTGTTTATCGTCGGTAATAGTGTAAATAATATTGTTTGGGAGGCCATTCGTGCGATTATACTTTACAAATTCGAAGTTGTGATCGGTAATCTTAGTTGTTTTAAGCATGGCGAGTCCACCACCAAAACTAGCTACCCAAATGTGCTTTTCGGTATCCTCGGCAATAAAATGAATATCGTTGGCAGAAATGCCTGTAGGAGCGTTTTTATCATTCCTATAATAAATAAAATTGAACTTGGATAGCTCTTTTTCATTGGCATTGAAAGTAACAATACCCTCGGTAGTAGCCACCCACATCCTATTTTGGGAATCAACAAAAACCTGTCGAACCTTGGAGCAATTGGATATCGGATAGTTTTTCAAGCCGTTGTTTGCATGAATAAATAGCGTTTTAGCGCCAATTTGTTCCACTAAATTTAATCCACCACCATAGCTGCCTGCCCAAATCCGACCACTTTTATCCTGCGTAACGGAGTAAAAATCGTTGTGCGAAGGCGAATAAACATCAGCATCGTTGTGCATAAAATTCTCGACCACAAAGGAATTTGCCGTTCGCGGTTTCAGTCGGAAGAGACCTTTTTGCTTAGTCGACAACCAAATATTCCCTACATTATCCTGAAAAAAATTGTACACATTAATATCGGTAATACCATTTGGTCGTATATTTCCTGATTTATCCAAAACACCTAACAATAGTCTGTTTTGGTCGTACAGGTGCACCATGCCATCTTTTGTTGCCACCCAAAGTCGCTTTTGCTTGTCCTCAAAAACAGCCCTTGTTTCGTTCTGAACATTATACACCGATTTATTATCGAGCAATACATGATTGAAATAATCGGGCAAAAAAGTACATTTAAAAACACCATTTCCCCTGTTGGTACTGAGCCATAAAATTCCTTGTTCGTCGGCCAACAAATGATTCACGCCATAAGTCAAGAATGTATTTATATCATTATTATACAAGTTTTTAAAAGGCATCAAGCGATTGTTTTTACGATCGTACCACGAGAAATATCCGTAATAAGATTGAATCCACAACATATCTTTATCGTCCTCAACAAAAAGCACATTGGGGTTGGTAATTCGTTCGAAGGTTGGTGTTGTGGCAATAAACTCAATTTGTTGGTTTTGAATATTAAATCGGGCTACACCTGTTGCCTTTACACCCAGCCATACTTCGCCGGCTCGGTCGGTATAAATTTGCTGAATTGAATTGGATTGTAGTTGTGGATAGTTGTCCACATTGAAATGTTTCACCTCATTTTTCAAGGGATTATAAGTCAAAAAACCATTATTCTCTATATTAATAATGTAATAGCCCGCATTTAAACTCTGAATATCAATTGGTTTTGAGATTGTAGGTGTAATAATAACTTTAAAAATTTGTGTTCGTATATCGTACTGAAACAATTTAGTATTACTGCCAAGCACTATCCGTTTGGCATCTTCAACAGCAGAATAAAATGGAATTTTTGCAAATTTAACTGTATGTTTACCCTTGCTATCAATAAGCAAAATACCATTTGTGGTCAGCACCCAAGTAGTTAAATACTGATCTTCGAACACTTTTTCAACATCGTTCGAAGGCAGATTATTAAGTGATGTATTGTATTTTTTTACCACTGTTTGGTATTCCTCCTCGCCAACCGAAATTTTGTAGCAACCTGTATGATAAGGCAATAGCCATACATCTCCCGAAGGTAATACAAAAATGCGTTTTATTTTTTCATGAATTTCTTCACCACGCTCATTCAACAAACGTTCAAACTCCTCGTTTTGCGGATTAAACCTATACACCATTTCGTCGTAGGTTTTAAGCCAGATAAAGCCATTTTTATCTTCTCTAATTTCCAAAAAACGATTACTAATGCCTGAGAATTTCTTATTAAAATTGTTGTTGTAGTTTTTAAAGTTGTAGCCATCAAAACGATTTAACCCATCGCGCGTGCCAAACCACAAAAAGCCTTTACTGTCTTTAAAGATAGAAGTAATACTGTTTTGCGACAAGCCATTGTCCGACGTATAATGCGAAAACGAAAAATGAAGTTGTGCAGAAACTGACACCACAACTAGCAAAGCTAAAATAATGGTAGTAATTTTTTTCATGTCTGACTTTTTCAGCATTTTAATTCTATTTCGAACAAGAGTTGTAAAAAATATGGCTAACATTAAAAATCAATGCAAAAATAATTAAATAAGCAGGTAAAGCAACATAAAATAGCCTTAATCTGACAAAAGTGTCAAAAATTACACATAAACAGCTAATTAATCCACATTGATTTTATTAAACCTACCTATATTTGCACTCAGATAAAACTTTGTATAATCAAACAATTAAAAAATCAAATTATCATGAAAAAAACAGTACTATTATCAGCAGTTGCATTTTTAGCGATAACTTTAAGTGCACAACAAACAAGAATTTGGAATTTTGGAGGAGATGCTACTGTTGCAACTAATGGTTCACCTGCATTTGTAGTTTCGGCTGGTATTGGCAACGGAGATGGTACTGCGGGCAATCCTGTATGGCCAGTAAATATTAATGGTTTATTACTAACTGGTCCATCAGCAACACCACCAGCACTACCAAATGTTAATATGGGTCAGGTTGAAGCATCGTCAAAAACTTTTACGGATGCCAATAGTGTAGCTTATTCATTCCCAAACAGATTCAAGTTTAATGGTGGTGGATATTCAGGTGCTGCTGATACACAAACCACACCTACTGTAAATATGCCAACTCAACGATACATCAGTTTTCAGGTAAGTGGTAATTCTACAATACATGCAATGGGTATTACAGGGTCTAGTGGTTCTTCGAGAAAAGTTTTTGTGACTGATGGCACTACTTTAATTGGCACTATGGATTTTCCGGCAAGTTCTGCCATAAATGAAGCTACTGTAAACTATACTGGTGCCGCTACCACTTTATATATGTTTTGTAATGCGGCATGTAACTTATACTATTT
>JBMOHZ010000323.1:0-3416 GCA_049317585.1 Paludibacter sp. | reverse complement strand
TTACTGTAGGGGCTACTGATAATGTGATTAAATATGCTAACATGAACTATCAGGGTATTCAGTTTGGAAGTACTCAGGATGTATCAAGCATGAAATATTTACACATAGATGTGTGGACAAGTGATGCCAATGCAGCCACATTCCCGATTACTTTGATTTGGGGATCTGAAAAAACAATTACAAAACCAATTGCAACTAACGGAACATGGACTTCGCTTAATATTCCACTTACTGAGTTCATTGGTGCAAATTTAGCTACAGCAATACAGTTTAAATTTCAATCGAACGAATGGTATGTATTAGGTGCAGCAAGTAATGCAGCAAAACACACTACTATTTATTTGGATAATCTTTATTTTTGGACAGATGTAGCTCCTTCGCTTACTGTTTCGGCAACAACTTTATCAGTAAATCAGCCAGCAAATAGCACTAAAACCTTTGATATAACTACTGCAGGTAGTTGGACTGCAGCTAGCGACCAAACATGGTTGACTCCAAGTAGCACAAGTGGTACAGGTAATTCAACGGTGACTTTAACAGCCCAGGCAAATGCCACATACTTATCAAGAACTGCAAATGTTACAGTTACAGGAAGCGGTACAACCAAAACAATTGTTGTAACTCAAAACTCATTAATTCCTGCACCTGCTCCAACACCAACACCTATCGCATCAAAGGTTAAATCAATTTATAGCGATTCGTATACTCCAGCTGTAACCGTATCTGCTTTTGACAATTGGTGGAATATGAGCATTTCTGATTGTACGTATGCTGTAGGTAATGCTGGAAAAGTAATGACAACTACTGCAGGAGGTAATTGTGGTAGCCCAACTTTTGTAGGCACTCCATTGGATGCTACAGGTATGGCAAAATTGCATGTTGATGTTTTCCCTACTTCTACAATAGATGTTGGACTTAAATTGGTGACTGTTGGTCATGGCGAATCAACTGGTTGGTTATCGTTAGGAACGCTTACTGCCAATCAATGGAATAGCATAGATGTTCCTGTAAGTTCTTTCGTAATTTCGGCCATTACTGATATCAAACAAATTGGATTTGTAACAAATGCAAGTTTTGGTACGTTCTACATGGACAATCTATATTTTCACGATGGAACTACTGCTGTTAAAAACGTTTATCAAAACGAAGCTATTAAGGTTTTCCCATCGGCAGCCTCTACCATATTGAATTTGAAATCGGATGTTGTAGTAAATCAAGTTGTTATTAGCAATTTGGTAGGTCAAACCATTCGTTCGTTAAACGTAAATGCCATGCAAAAAACTATAGATGTAAGCGCTTTAAGTGCTGGCAACTATTTTATTAGCATTCAGTTGGAAAATGGCGAAAGCGTTAACCGCAAATTTATCAAATTATAAGATCCCCTTTTTAAATGAGTCTGCAAATAGTCAGATTTGCAGACTCATTTATTCCTAATTAATACAATCAAAAAAATCATGTTCAATAAAATTATACTCACCTTCTTTCTTATTATAAGTACTTTTGCCTCGGCGCAAAATTACAAACTTGTGTGGGAAGATAATTTTAATAAATCCTCTATCAATAAAAAGAACTGGACAATAAATGTAGATGGTAATGGTGGTGGAAACCGCGAATTACAATACTATCGCAAGCAAAACGTTTGTATCGAAAAAGAACCTACGAGTGGTGCGAATTGTTTGGTAATTACTGCTAAAAAACAAAATTACAAGAGCAAACCTGCTACTTCTGGTCGTTTGTCAACAATTGATAAACAAGCATTTAAGTTTGGTAAAATAGAAGCACGTATTAAAATGCCCAAAACAGCTAATGGACTTTGGCCAGCTTTTTGGATGCTTGGTGCTGATCAAAAAACGGCTGTATGGCCTAAGTGTGGCGAAATTGACATAGTGGAAATGGGTAAAATTACAGGCATTGAAAATGGAACTCAGGATCGCTATTTTAACGGAGCTTGTCATTGGGGCGAAAGTTGGAATGGTGGCAGCTATCCGAACAAAGGTATTTCGACCACTAACAGTTACAGTTTGCAGGACGATTTTCATACCTATACACTCTTTTGGACGCCCGATTCAATTACCATGTTTCTTGATTTGGATAAATATCCGAACGCAAAACCTTATTACGAAATTCCAATTACAGGCACAGCCCTCGAAAATGAAACTTCGCGCTATTTCCGTAAACCATTCTACATCATTTTCAATTTAGCTGTGGGTGGTACTTTTTCCGAAATTTACGATATAAAAGAAATTACTGCTCTTGATGGTGTTGATGCCAAAATGTATATTGATTATGTACGAGTGTATCAACAAGATTGATAAACTTTCTCAATAAAAAATTCTCAGTTTCTAAATTTTATTATGAATAAAATTATATTGCTATTAATTGCACTCTCGGTAGCTGCAATTGCTTTTTCGCAAGATTATAAATTGATGTGGGAAGATAATTTCGACAATCCAGTGCTCAACGAAACACAACATTGGACTGCCGAGGTGAATGGTGATGGTGGCGGTAACAACGAAATGCAATATTACAGGCGCGAAAACATTAGCATAGAACAACACCCAAGCGGTGTAAATTGCTTAGTGATAAGTGCTAAACGCGAAAGTTTTGGAGGAAAATTAGTTACCTCTGGTCGACTTACAACACGCAATAATGTATCGGCCAAATATGGTAAAATGGAAGCGCGCATGAAACTTCCTTTATCTGCCAATGGTTTGTGGCCTGCATTCTGGATGATGGGCGATGACTATTCGCAAGTGGGCTGGCCTCGTTGTGGTGAAATCGACATTTTGGAAATGGGCAATGTAAACGGCATTTCGCAAAACAAACAGGATAAGTATTTTAATGGAGCTTGCCATTGGGGCGAAAACTGGACCTATTATGCCAAAGACAATACTGCAGCTTATAGTATTCAGGACGACTTCCATCTTTTTACCATGATTTGGGACGAAACAGCCATCAAAATGTATCTCGACTTGGATAAATACCCTAACAATACGCCTTATTTCGAAATGAAAATTGATGGTCAGCGGGTTGCGGGTCAGGTAAGTTATTATTTTCACAAACCGTTTAGTTTTTTGTTTAATTTGGCTGTTGGTGGCAATTTTACAGGCATTACCGGTAATACAAATATTGCCAAAATCACCGCTTTACCTGTTGATGGAACGCCTGTGAAAATGTACATTGATTATGTGCGTATTTATCAAAAGGGTGTTGCCGGCGAAGAGTTTCATGGGCCATCGGTTATAGTTGATTCCGAAAGTCCAACTTCATTTACTGCTTCTAAAGGTGCAGTTACTCCCAATTCTGTTGAATTATTACTCAACGGAGCCGACAATTCAGGATCGGTGTATTATCAAATTTCGTACGGAACATCTTCTGTTCAGGTAAAAGGCACTTCGGGCGTTCAAAAATCGTAT
>JBMOHZ010000322.1:0-3426 GCA_049317585.1 Paludibacter sp. | reverse complement strand
TTGTTTGTCTTTCATAACTTTTTTTTAGTGTAACGTTATTTCAGGACAAGACAAATCCGACTCATTACCATTAATAAAAAAGAAAGCGAATTCCCATTTCTGGAATTTCGCTTTCTTTTAAAGTATATAATTTTACAAATTACTCTTCAGAACCACCATCTTCAATATCGGTTACATTACGACGAGCATCTTCTTTCTTGTTGTATTCGTCGCGCGAATAAACAACAATTTTATCGAAGTCGCGTTGACCAGTACCAGCAGGTATCAAGTGACCACAGATCACATTTTCTTTCATACCTTCTAAGCGGTCAGTTTTACCATTAATAGCAGCATCGTTAAGCACCTTTGTAGTTTCTTGGAACGAAGCAGCCGACATAAAGCTTTGTGTTTGTAAAGCAGCACGTGTAATTCCTTGCAAAATCTGATTCGAAGTTGCTGGAATTGCATCGCGAGTTTCAACAATACGCATATCACGACGTTTCAATGCAGAGTTTTCGTCACGGAGTTTACGTGCAGTAATAATCTGACCGTTTTTAAGAGACTCTGAATCTCCTGCATCGAGGATAACTTTTTTACCCCAAATACGATCGTTTTCTTCCATAAACTCATGCTTGTCGATAATTTGTTTTTCAAGGAAACGTGTATCGCCTTGTTCCAATATCTCCACTTTACGCATCATCTGACGCACAATAACTTCGAAATGCTTGTCATTAATTTTCACACCTTGCAAGCGATATACGTCCTGAACTTCGTTCACAATATAATCCTGAACAGCAGTAGGACCTTTAATCATCAAAATATCAGTAGGAGTAGTTGCACCATCCGAAAGCGGTGTACCAGCACGAACAAAGTCGTTTTCCTGAACCAATATTTGTCTTGAAAGTGGAATCATGTATTTTTTAACCTCGCCTGTTTTTGAAGTCACACTCATTTCGCGATTACCACGTTTGATTTTTCCAAAGTTTACTTCACCATCAATCTCAGCAACAACTGCAGGATTGGATGGATTACGAGCTTCGAATAATTCGGTAACACGTGGAAGACCCCCTGTGATATCACCCGCTTTACCTACAGCACGTGGAATTTTAACAAGCATTTGACCAGCTTTAATCTGTTCTCCTCCTTCAACTACAAGGTGAGCACCCACTGGTAAGTTATAAGTACGAATAACACTACCGTCTTTATCCATAATATGCGCACTTGGCACACGGTTACGATCTTTCGATTCGATAATAATTAATTCACTTAATCCAGTTGCATCATCTGTTTCCGTTTTAAATGTAACATTTTCAATTACATCCTCGAATTCAATTTTACCTTCTGTTTCCGAAATAATAACCGCATTAAATGGATCCCACTCGCAAACCAATTTTCCTTTAGTTCCCATTTCGTTATGTTTAACGAATAATTTTGAACCATAAGGTACGTTTTGAGTAGTAAGCACAATGCTTGTATTTACATCAATTACACGCATCTCAGTTAAACGACTTACAACAATTTGGTAATCGCCTGCATCATCTTTAACATCTACAGTACGTAGTTCATCAAATTCGATACGTCCATCATAACGAAGTGTAATTTTATTTTCGGCTCCAATATTGGATGCCACACCACCCACGTGGAATGTACGAAGTGTTAACTGTGTACCCGGCTCACCAATTGACTGAGCAGCAATAACACCAACAGCCTCACCAATATGCACCATTTTACCAGTAGCAAGGTTACGACCATAACATTTTGCGCAAACACCTTTTTTCGATTCACAAGTCAATACCGAACGAATCTCAACACGTTCGATAGGTGATTCCTGAATTTGCTTAGCAAGCGATTCAGTAATCTGATTACCTGAGCTTACAATAAGATCGCCAGTTAATGGGTGATAAATATCATGAACTGAAACACGTCCGAGAATACGTTCGTACAATGACGAAATAACCTCTTCGTTGTTTTTCATTTCAGTAGCAATAAGTCCGCGTAGAGTACCACAATCATCTTCGTGAATAATCACGTCATGCGATACGTCCACCAAACGACGGGTCAAATATCCTGCATCCGCAGTTTTAAGAGCCGTATCCGCCAAACCTTTACGAGCACCGTGGGTTGAAATAAAATATTCCAATACCGAAAGTCCTTCTTTAAAGTTCGAAAGAATTGGATTTTCAATAATTTGTCCACCTTCGGCGCCTGATTTTTGAGGTTTTGCCATCAAACCACGCATACCTGATAACTGACGAATCTGTTCTTTTGAACCACGAGCTCCCGAATCCAACATCATATAAACAGAGTTAAAGCCCTGATTGTCGGTCGAAAGTTGTTTCATCAATATATTAGAAAGTTTGGAGTTGATATGCGTCCAAGTGTCAATAATCTGGTTATAACGTTCGTTATAGGTAATGAAACCCATATTGTAGTTATTCAAAATTTCTTCCACTTCTGCATTACCCTCTTTTACGAGTATTTCCTTTTCGGCAGGAATAATCACATCACCTAAGTTAAATGACAAACCACCTTTGAAAGCCATAACATAACCTAAATCTTTAATATCATCAAGGAATGCAGCAGTACGAGCTACTCCACAAACTTCGATAACATTACCAATTATATCACGTAATGATTTTTTTGACAATAACTCATTAATATAACCTACCTGCAAAGGCACACATTTGTTAAACAAAATACGACCTACAGTGGTTTCGATTAATTTAATTACATTTTCACCATTCTCGTCACGGTCACGTGTACGAACTTTAATCCAAGCATGCAATGCAACTTTTTTCTCGTTGTATGCAATTTCGGCTTCTTCGGGCGAATAAAAAATCAATCCTTCACCCATTGCTCCGGTACGTGGTTTTGTAATATAATATAAACCAAGAACCATGTCCTGCGAAGGTACCGTAATAGGAGCACCATTAGCAGGGTTCAAAATATTATGTGAAGCAAGCATCAACATTTGAGCTTCAAGTACCGCCTCGTTGCCAAGTGGTAAGTGAACAGCCATCTGGTCACCATCAAAGTCGGCATTGAAAGCCGTACACGATAGTGGATGTAGTTGTATTGCTTTTCCTTCAATCATTTTTGGTTGAAAAGCTTGAATACCTAAACGGTGAAGCGTTGGAGCACGGTTTAGTAATACGGGATGTCCTTTCATCACGTATTCTAAAATATCCCAAATTACAGGGTCCTTGCGATCAACAATTTTTTTAGCTGATTTTACCGTTTTAACTATACCACGTTCAATTAACTTACGGATAACAAACGGTTTATATAACTCAGCGGCCATATCTTTTGGTATACCGCATTCGTGCATTTTTAATTCTGGTCCAACAACAATTACCGAACGAGCTGAGTAATCCACACGTTTACCTAACAAATTTTGACGGAAACGACCTTGTTTACCTTTCAACGAATCGGAAAGCGATTTCAACG
>JBMOHZ010000321.1:0-3441 GCA_049317585.1 Paludibacter sp. | reverse complement strand
TAACAGTCATGTTACTGCGAACAGGATTCGGGTAGATTCTTACAACATTCGCACTCGGATTTTTCACTCCATTGGTCACGCTATTTGCAATTTTAATATAGAACAAGTTTGCTGTGTCACCTTTTGTAATGGTGTGCGAACCTGCCGAAATGTTTATGGTTGCTATTCCTGCAACGGCATTGTACGAAACTCCATCCACTTTTATTGTACCAGTAAAAGTTGCATCAAATACCAATGTCAATGTGCCTGGTTGTGACGTTGTAAATGTAATTGAAGTACTCGATTCAATTTTCATGCGACTTGTCAGTGTCAGACCAGCATAACTTACACTTCCATTAGTGCTGTTCATATTTCCGGTAATGGTAAAGAATGTACTTGTTTTGCCCGATACCGTAAAGTTGTGAATTATATCGACCAATGGAGGCTCAACAACTGTTCCAAGCGTAATTGTTCCCGATAAGGTTGCAGGAGTTCCTGCACTGCCGCTGGTAGTAACGGTAAACGAAACATTGGCCGTAGGTGTACCCGAAACAGTTATGGTTTTAGCGGTAGCATCTTTTACAAAACTTATTCCCGATGCAGGTAGTCCAGTAACAGTAGCGTTAGTTGCATCGCCACCCCAGGTAAATATCATTGGTTCAATAGCTGTTCCACTTTCTACTGCTTGATTGATGTCGGTTTCGGACACTAATGTTTGGCTGCTAACTACAACAGGAGTTTCGCCCTGTACGGCAACTAACGCCGTTGTGTAGTTGGTTAGAGCTGCCTTTAGGCCAGCATTTACATCATACGAAGCATCGTCCACTGCATTATTAAAAGTCCATTTCAAATCACTACCTTCCACACGTCCGGCATAAGTCATTAATTTTGTTTTAGCAACTTCAGGTTCATCAGGTACAAATGTTTTTATATAAAACGATGCATCTGTATCAAAATTATTATAACTATTTCCGCCTAATTTAGACTTGATTGTGCTACTTATTATCTGATCTCTTGTTGTGGCTTCGATGGCGTCAAACTCTACAGGATATGTTGTTGCATTGTACGGTACATATCGGGTTTGCCCTGACATTACATTATTGAAAGCCTTAATTGTTCCTCCAGCCTCACCCGAAAAAGTGCCTGTTGCATCATAAAAAATATCAGTTCCTTGTTTCGAAGTCAACATAGGGTATTTGCAATTTCTGAAAATATTATTTTCGGCAAATACTGAAGATCCCATCGTAGAGCCAATACCATATTTAGCATTCCCATCGTAATAGTTATTGTAAACGTGTGTAGAGTAAAAACGAACACGCGGGTGGCGCGAATCGGAATGGTCGAACCAGTTATGATGGTAAGTAATGTACAATCCAGTCGGTCCACCTTCGCTTAATCCCAGCAAACTGGCTTTTCCGCTATCCCAAAAGTGATTGTACGAAAAAGTAATATAGGTTGAACCTTTATTATCGAGTGCACCATCGCCTTTTATTTGGTCGGCATCGCTACCGGCATTTCCATAATACAAATCGCAATTGTGAACCCAAATATGGTCATTATCTTGCTGCAATCCGATATTATCTCCAGCTGTGCTATTGCAATTCATTGTTCCTAGGTTGCGCACTTCAATGTTGGTTGCACTTTTTAGGCGTATACCCATTCCATTAACAACTGCATCGGAGCCAATACCTTCGAGCGTTAGATAACTTGATGCGTTTTGCGCATTTTCGATGGTAATATCGCCACCTTCCATTACGGTCATGTCGGTAATATCACCAATAAGCCGGATTATAAACGGACGCGTATCTTTCCCTTTTTTAATGCCATACAATATGTTTTGCAGCCCCACACAAGGGTTCGCACTTGCACCTGTAATATTTAACGAAACAGTGTTCTTCGTATTTTTGGTGATGTATATAATAACTGCACCGTCTTTGGGTGTGCCATCGGCTTTGTAGGCTCCTGGTACACGTCCACCCTGAAATGCAAAACCAGTTCTATCGTGCGCCACAACCGTTATATTGGTTGTGGTACTGCCTGCTGCTTCAACTCCCGAAATAACAGGAGCTACCGTAATGGTATACGTGCCTGCAGCAATACCCACCACATCGGCACGGTAATAAGTACCGTAATTGCGAATAAGTTGCGTATCGATTTTTTTGTTGGTAGCACCGCCGCCCGTGTAATATACATTGTAACTGCTTGCTCCGCTTAAAGGCTGCCATTTTACAAAAGCAGATTCCAACCAACCCGTTGATTCGGTGAAAGTAACTGTTTGTGCCGAAGCATAAAAAGCAAAAAACAATAAAACGAATGCTGTGAGATTTTTCATTTTTTTGATATGTATTAAATACTAAACTTTAATGCTTCGTTAGTACCTGCTATACGTACAAAATAAATGCCTTTTTGGAAGTTTTTAGTTATGATATTAGTGTTTGAATAAGCCACCTTTTTACCTAAAATGCTATAAACTTCAATAGCTAGGTTTTTTGAGTTTTTTATTTCCTGATTATTAATCGTTAATCCACTATCAGCCAAAGGGCTATTTACCTTTGAAGGAGCTCCAGAGTAAGTTGTTGCTTCTAAATAATAAATATTTACACCGCTTGCTGGAGAATATAAATATAAAGTTGCTGCTCCACCAGTATAATTAAATGTTTGTAATCCTACAGTGTTAGTTTCGGCATCGGTATACGTACCAGGTGCATCAAAAAAACCTAATGAATCGGTACCATTTGTAATAGTTATTTTACGTGCAGCTGTACTGCTCGATGATAAACAACAGATTTTAATAAGACCAGGACCTGATACATTAAATACTAATGCTCTTGTTGTAGGCATATAAGGAGTTGTAAGTCTATCAGGGGCACCTGAGCCTCCCATTTTAATGCGATGTGTAAAACTGGCTGCGCTTGCTGTCAGATTTTTTTTGCCATTGGCGTCTACAATAACTGTTGTTAGGTCAGCTGCCATAATTTTCAAACCATCAACAATAGTTGTAGTTGTGTAGGTTGGTACAGCAGTTCCAAAAGGTGTGTTCGAGAAATTCCAAACTTTTTGAGCATTCATTCCAATTGCTAAAAATGCTACGGCAAAAAATAGTACTGTTTTTTTCATGATAATTTGATTTTTTAATTATTTGTGTTTTACAATTTGTATCTGAGTGCAAATATAGTTATGATTTGAATATTCAATGTGGATTAATTAGCCATTTGTGTGTAATTTTTGACGCTTTTGTCAGATTAAGGCTATTTTATGTTGGTTTACCTGCATATTTAATTATTTTTGCATTGATTTTTAATGTTAGCCAAATTATTTATAACTCTTGTTCGAAATAGAATTAAAATGCTGAAAAAGTCAGATATGAAAAAAATTACTACCATTATTTTAGCAATGCTAGTTGTGGTGTCAATTTCTGCGCAACTTCATTTTTCGTTTTCGCATTATACGTCGGACAATGGC
>JBMOHZ010000320.1:0-3447 GCA_049317585.1 Paludibacter sp. | reverse complement strand
TCTTCCAACTCTTCACTCAGCAGTTCCCATTCATACATTTTATGTTCGAGTTCACGTTGTTTTTTCTGATATTGCATGATAAAATCTGAGTCAGATGCAAATTCAGGTAATTCTAATTTTTTATTCATCTCCTTCAGGTCATTTTCATATTTTTGAATTTGGCCTTCCATCTCCTCCACTTCTTTTTCGGCTTTCCTAATTTTTTTATTATACTCTTTTCGAGCTTCGTAACTCAATTTATTTTCAGACAGCGATTTATCTTCTAATGTTACTTCGCGTTTCAATTGGTTTTTAACTTCAAGTTCATTTAAGTTCTGCATTTTTTTGTACTGCAAAAAATCGTAAATTCCACCTAAGTGTTCACGTACCTTTTTATTGCCAAATTCATACACTTTATCAACCAATCCATCGAGAAACTCACGGTCGTGCGAAACAAGTATTGCTGTTCCATTAAATGCCTTGATAGCCTCTTTGAGTACTTCTTTTGAACGCATATCGAGGTGATTTGTAGGTTCATCCAAAATCAACAGGTTCACAGGTTCAAGTAGTAAACGTATCATAGCCAATCTACTACGTTCGCCACCCGAAAGTACCTGCACTTTTTTATCCGAAGCTTCGCCACCAAACATAAATGCACCTAAAATATCACGAATTTTAGTTCTAATATCGCCAACAGCCACATAATCAATCGTTTCGAAAACGGTTTTAGTCTCGTCGAGCAACGAAGCTTGATTTTGAGCAAAATAGCCTATTTTTACATTATGACCATGTTTCAATTTGCCCGAAAACTCAATCTCGCTCATGATACATTTTATGAGCGTGGATTTACCTTCGCCATTTTTGCCTACAAAAGCCACTTTTTCGCCTCTATTGATGATAAGCCCAACATTATCGAACACTACGTAATTGCCATAAGCTTTGGTTAAATGTTCAACTTCAATAGGAATTATTCCCGAATGAGGTGCAGGAGGAAATTTGAGGTGTAAACGTGAATTATCTTCCATATCCACCTCCAAGCGCTCCAGTTTATTGAGTTGCTTAATGCGCGATTGCACTTGAATAGCTTTGGTAGCTTTGGAGCGAAAACGATCAATAAAATCTTCGGTATCCTGAATCATCTTTTGTTGATTCTCATACGCACGTACTTGCTGATCATGTCGTTCTTTCCGAAGTTCAATGTATTTGGAGTAATTTACATTATAATCGTAAATTTTACCAAGTGAAATTTCGATGGTACGGTTTGTAACAGCATCGATAAAAGCTTTGTCGTGCGAGACAAGAATAACTGCGCCGCCTGATGATGCTAAAAAGTTCTCGAGCCATTGAATAGATTCAATATCGAGATGATTTGTTGGTTCATCAAGAAGCAGTATATCAGGACGTTGCAACAAAATTTTAGCCAGTTCAATACGCATTCGCCAACCTCCACTAAACTCCGAACATTGACGTTCGAAATCGGTACGAAGAAAACCTAAACCTAATAATGTTTTTTCAATTTCGGCATAAAAATTACCACTACCAACTATATTTAAGTGTTCGGCATGATGCGATAGTCTATCAATAAGTTCATGATATTCAACACTATCATAATCTGATCTATCAGCTAGTTGCTGACTTAAACTATCAATTTCGGCTTGAAGCGATGTAATGTGTTCAAATGCTTTTTCGGCCTCTTGCATTACAGTAGTACCATGATTGTGAATCATGTGCTGAGGCAAATAACCTATAGTAAGATCTTTGGGAATGGTAATATTGCCACGAGTGGGTATTTGTAAACCTGCAAAAACCTTTAATAAAGTAGTTTTACCAGCACCGTTTTTACCAACCAGGGCAATTTTATCTTTTTGATTTACGAGAAATGTAATTTCGTCGAATAAAGGAGACCCACCAAATTCAATAGTTAATTGTTCGACAGAAATCATATTTTATTTTGATGTGATAATATGTTGATGTGAGGAAATGATGAACTATTAATACTTTATGAGCTTTAAAAAATCCTTAAACTAAACGTCCAAACGTTCATACTGCGAATTTTTGCTTTTAAATTCGGGTACAATTTTTTTCATTTGAGATACTGTCAAGAAATTTTTACATAACAAACTATAATCAATTAATTCTTCAATTTGACTTGTTATTGATTCATAATCGTACTCTTGTACCTTAGCAATCATAATTTTTGGATTATGCGTTTTGGTAGTAATTTCCTTTTGATTTAAAAGTTCTTCGTATAATTTTTCGCCTGGACGTAAACCTGTAAATTCAATTTTGATATCAACTTCAGGAATATAGCCAGCCAAACGTATCATTTTTTTTGCCAAATTTACAATTTTAACAGGTTGTCCCATGTCGAAAATAAAAATCTCGCCACCATTACCCATTACACCTGCTTCGAGTACTAGTGTACAAGCTTCGGGAATTGTCATGAAATAACGTATAATCTCAGGATGTGTAACGGTAATTGGTCCGCCTTTTTCAATCTGACTTTTAAACAATGGAATAACAGAACCATTAGAACCGAGCACGTTTCCAAAACGAGTTGTAATAAACTTAGTTGAATCATTGCCATCCTCAACTAGCTTTTTATAGAGCGATTGAACATAAATTTCGGCTATACGCTTGGATGCTCCCATTACATTAGTTGGATTTACAGCTTTATCAGTGGACACCATTACAAAACGTTGGACTTTATATTTAACAGCCAAATCGGCTAAAATTCTTGTTCCCCGCACATTCACTTGAATACTTTCAACCGGATTATCTTCCATTAAAGGCACATGTTTGTATGCTGCTGCATGATAAATATAATCAGGTCTATACATATCCATCATATATTCCATACGTTCTTTATTGCGAACATCGGCCAAAAAAACACTCATATTTTGATCGGGATACTTTTCCTCAAGTTCCAAACGCAAATTGTGCATTGGTGATTCAGCCTGATCGAGCAAAACAATCAGTTGAGGTTGATAGCTAATGATTTGAGCCACAATTTCGCTCCCGATTGAACCCGCAGCACCCGTTACCAAAACAACTTTTCCTTTGTGCGATTTGGATATTTTCTCAGTCTCGATATGAATTTTGGGACGTTCCAATAAATCTTCAATCTGTACTGATTTTATTTGCTTAATTGTAGGCATATCATTTTTCCAAATACTCACTGGTGGAGCTGTTAAAACTGCCAAATTATTGCTTAAAAACAATTCCAAATCAACTTCAGGATTAATTTTCTTCATCTGAGTTGGCGAAACAATGATAGCTTTTGCTTTTTTAGAAACTGTTTTTTTGATTGTTTTTTCGTCGAAATGATATACTTTAACACCCATAATAATACGTTCAGTCGCATTTTTATCATCATCGATAAAACCCACCAATTTGTATTTTATTTCGCTCTGCTCCGACCGTAGCATTTTGGCTATACCAACTGCAGCCGATTTTGTACCATAAATC
>JBMOHZ010000319.1:0-3458 GCA_049317585.1 Paludibacter sp. | reverse complement strand
TCATAATCCTGTTTTTTGTTTACTTTTTTGTAAACCTATTTCAGGACTAGACACTGCGTCTTAAAGCCCCGTAATTTATCCCGATTCTTTTATCGGGAGGGGTTTGGGGCGGTTGTGTCGCAATAACATGATAATGTGTCTTCATATCCCCGCAATTTATACCATTTTTTAATGGGACGGGCTTGTAGCGAAATTAATATATCTTTTAATTTTCCTTACCACTCCTTCAATATCATTTATTACTTCTTCATTTTTAAACCTTATAACCCTCAAATCCCATTTTTCTAATTCTGCTGTTCTACCATCATCATATTCCTTTTGTGATAAATGAATGTCACCATCCACTTCAATTACCAACTTAAATTTATGACAGTAAAAATCTACAATAAAAATATCAATTGGCTGCTGTGCCTTAAATCTAACGCCTAACTGGTTTTTGTTTAAATGTGACCAGAGTTTTTTTTCTGCACAGTCAACTCTTTTCGCAATTCAAAAGCATTTTGAAAAATAGTCCGCTTTGCACCATAAAACATATCAGGTTGTTCTGTTCGTTGCATAATATATAATAAATTACAATCGTTATTTTCAATAGTTCGTTATAAAAAATATATTTTTAACGCAAAGGTGCAACGTCGCTAAGACGCAAAGAAATTAATATAATAAATATCAACACATTGCGTCTTTGTGTCTTAGTGTTCTTAGCGCCTGCCTGCGGTAGACAGGTTCAAAAAAATAAAATCGACTTATCGGAGCAAACTCTACAATTCAAAACTATATCCATCAGGTATTGAAATCTCTACTTTCGTTCCGCTTGTCGCCTCGTCTTTCACATCCCCGATTGCGAATTCAATCTTCTCATAGTTTCTCGAATTCAATACATCAATAGTCTGATACAACACTTTAAGTCCAGTACCAGTGCCTCTGGTACTTACAATATTTTCGGGGTGATATCCATCGCCATTGTCCTGAATCAAGATTTGTACCCTGTTTTGGTTTAGTGTTATCGAAATTCGCAGTCGTTTTTCGCCTTCCTTTGCTCGCAAAGCGTGTTTCAGTGCATTTTCAACAGGTATTTGTAGAATCATTGCCGGAATAAACCATTGGTCAAGAATTAGGTCACTATCAATATCCCAGCGTACCTGAAAGTCGTCTCCTAAGCTATTTTGCTCTATTTGCAAATAGTTTTTCACAAAGTCCAATTCTTCGGCTAAAGTAACGGAGGTTTGTTCGGTTATTTCAAGGCTTCTACGCAGAAATTTTACCAGCCCAATCATTTCTTTGTGTTTTTCCTTGTCCTCTTCCGAGCTAATTTCGCGGTTCAGGATATTGAAAATAAAATGTGGCGAAATTCGGTTGCGAATGTTTTGCAAGCGAAGAAGCGAAATACTAGTAAGTTGGTTTTGAAACTTAATTTCGCGTCGTTTATGTTTGTACAACCAATACAGAGTTAGAACAATAGTAATAAGTACGAATATGATTATCAGACTAATAAGTGTCAATAAATGACGTTTCGCTTCTTCTTCCTTTTGAGCAATTACTGCTTTATTCAGTTTTTCGAGTATCGTAATTTGTTGCTGCTTCTTCTCACTGCTCCATCGGGCTTCACCAAAAATCAACGCTTCGGCCTTCGATTTACTAAAAATACTATCGTTTGCTTGTTTTTGAATTACTAAAAACCTGTATGCATTCTTGAAATCAGATTGATTTTTGTAAGCATCCGACAAACTTTTACTTGCATCGGCAATTAAATAGTCGATTTTTAAACTTTCAGCAATTTTATAGGCTTTTAATCCGTAATCAACTGATAATTGCCTTGTATTTAAACTCTCAGTTTTACTTATAGGTATATTGGCATAAAACCTCGAAAGTGTTATATATAAACTTGCTATTCCTTCCTGATCGCCTTGTATTTGATTCATTGTCTCGAGTGATTTCAAATAGAATTGTAAGGCCTTGTCATATTCCTTATTTTGTTCATACGTTTCGCCAAGTGCTTTTTCCATTTCGGACATTCCGAGAATATTTTCGGTTTGCTGATAAATTTTATATGACTTCTGGAAGTATTCAACAGTTTTCCGTCGGTCGCCAAGAGCTTCCAAATCCACTGCTATGTTTGCATAATCGTTTGCAATCATGGGCAACAATGATAACGTAGAATCAATTTTGAAAGCCTGAGTGTGATAATACAGGGTTTTTTGCTTGTTGTTTTGCAATTCATAAAGTTTTGCCAACAATCGGTATTCAATAGCTACACCAGCTTTATCGGAAATGGATTCTTTGATTTTAAGTGCTTTGAAATTATATTTAATTGCCTGATTATAATCGCCGATCACTTTATATGTTTCACCCAAATTGTGATACGCCTTTGCTATTCCTTTTTTATCATTCATCTCCAGTGCAAGTTTCAGTGTTTTATGATACACATCAAGCGCATCGCTATACCTTTCGGTATTAAAATATATTGAACCAATATTATTGTATGTCATCACTTGATCATTTTTAAGATTGTGTTTTATATAATGAGTTTGAGCCTGTTGAAAATAAGATAATGCACTATTATAATCGGATAAGTTCATATAAACCATGCCAATATTGATACAACTACCGTTAATTATTTCATCATCTTGGATAGATTTACCAATTTCCATCGTTTCATTAAAACCTTTCAATCCAGATTTTAAATCACCTTGCATGCAATTGATTATCGCCTTACCTGAGATAGTTCTGGCCAGAATTTGTTTGTTATCAATCTGTTTAGCAATAGTGGCTGCCCTATCAAAATACAACATGGCCGAATCGAATACTTGTAGTTGTAAGCAGACCAGTGCTTTTAGATTATAACATCGTGCTTCAACTTCCTTATCACTGTTATTGGTTACGAGTAAAGCTTTATTAATTAAACGTTTTGTAGAATCGTATTGTGCTTGCGGAATATACACATTGGCAATATTCACATAAAAAATGCCAAGTAGATGATTTGTTTTGGCATCGGTAGGAATGTTTTCAATTATATTTATAGCTTTATAATATAACTTTATGGCAGAGTCCGGCTTACTTTGTTCCACTTTTTTAGCCGAATCGCACAGCTGTTTCGCAAAAATAGTGTCGTTGCGGAATGCGCCGATTGTAGAAGGGTGATGATAGAATGTAAACCAACAAATAAGTAAAAATCCAGCAAAAATAGAAATAGCTACAAAAACATTTTTTTTCATCTTAAGGTATAATTACAAAAATAAAATGCAAAATTAAGCTAAATACTTAACATATACAACTATATTTGATAAAAAAAACCTACACTTGTAAATTGAATTTACAAAGTAGGTTTTTTAAAAAAATGAATACTTTTCTATAACAGGATTTAGAGTTTTGAAAAGAATTATTCTGGAGTTTTAATACTCTCAATATTCCTGAATGGTGCAAGATATGTGATTAAAAAAGACGGTATTGTAGCGACTAAT
>JBMOHZ010000318.1:0-3476 GCA_049317585.1 Paludibacter sp. | reverse complement strand
TGAATATCAGGATATTCATATTCGTGCTATCCGAAAATTCTCTCAACTTCCCATTACGCACGATGGTATGCCTGGGCAAAGTGTCGATTACGAAAAGCTGTTTGTCGATTTAGATTATACTTCGGTAAACAATTATCACAGTTTCGAAGCCTACGATTTAATACAAAGTAACTACGATCGCCTACGCGGACAAGGGCTTGGCTATCATTGGCTTTTCGAAACTGCTCCTAACTATTCGGGTGGTGGCGACAAAGGAAATATCTGGTATTTGCACCAAATTCCGGGTAGCATGCGGGCGGCGCTGTGGATGAATTATGCCTCGGGCGGACAAGGAGCTATGTTTTGGTTGTGGCGCCAACATCGTGCAGGACAGGAAATGCCGCACGGCTCGGTACTAAGTGCTTGGGGCGAAAAAACTGCTAACTTCGACGAGCTGAAGCAATTGGGGAGTGACCTGCACAAAACTTCCGATTTTTTAATGAATAGACCTGTGCCGAAAGCTAAAATTGGCATTATGTACAGTCACGATGCCGACAATGGTTTGCGTATCGAAGAATATGCCAACGGCATAAAGTATTACCGCGATTGGACTTATAGGTTTTATCGTGCCCTTGCCGATGCGCATTTGTTTCGAGACGTACTCTATCCTTCGGCGAATTTCGACGATTATAAAATGCTTTTCATTCCTTTAATGCCTAATATGAGCGATGGTTTAATGAACAAACTTCAGCTTTGGGTTGAAAATGGAGGAACTTTAATACTAGGGCCTATGACGGCTTATCGTAACGAAGAATGGGCGCAACACACCAACGCATTTATGGGAAAACTGGAAGCTTGGTCGGGCATTCATACGAAGTCAGTTATTCCAATTGGCACCACAAGGCGTGCCGATGAAATTCCTTTTATGTTGAATTTTGAATCAAATTTAATGTCACCTCCTTTCGAAGCATCGCTTTGGAGCCTTTCGCTCGAAAGTATTGCTGGTAAAAGTTTGGCTACTTACTCAGGTGGCATACATAATGCCAAAAATGCTATCATCGAAAATACTGTTGGTAAAGGAAAAGTTATGATACTGGGTACCGACCCAGGAAAAGCTGCTCTCAAGAAAATTTTGCTTGCAGCTGCGCAAGGCTCTGGTATTGAGGCAATGGCCGATGGCGACGAACAAGTGGTGATTGTACCTCGAGGAGATAATGGTATTGCTATTGTAAATATTACCAAGCACCAACGAACTGTTAGGTTGAATGCTAAAACACAAAAGTTTCAAAACCTATTAAACGATTCGATCATTAATTCAAAAGTTTTGCAATTAAAACCCTTCGAGGTTATGCTACTGAAAGGCCTTTGATAACAACAGCAAACATTGACATGAACCTGCCTGCCACAGGCAGGTTCGAAATTGGAGTTAAAGATGAACTATATTGTTTGTGCAATCGGTATAAGTAGTGTAACATTTCAGGTCTATCTTACATATGCTTCCTAACGGTTGGTGCGCGTCTATTGTCTTTGCCCTTTATTCTTTATTCTTTACTCTTTGCTCTTTATTCTAAAAAAAATGAAAAAACATAGTATAGCATTTTTGTTGTTTTTATTGACAGTTTCTGTTTCGGCAAGCGATGTTTTGTCGCGCACCAGTGTTTTTTGGGGCACCGACGGAGGCAATGTGTTTCCGGGCGTTTCGGTGCCGTTTGGCATGGTGAAACTAGGCCCCGAAATTCGTACTGGTTGGCAACCCACATCGGGTTATAAATCTGACGAACCCATTGTAGGATTTAGTCATACACGCACGAGTGGCACAGGAGGCGGACCGCGTTATGGTAATTTCCTTTTCATTCCACAAGTGGATAGCATGCGGATAAAAGAGCTCTTTAAATACACCAAGCTCAACGAATCAGGCTACCCCAGCTATTATACTGTTACGTTAAAAGATAAAAACTCGTACGTAAAAGCCGAACTTACCGCCAGCCAAAAAGTGGGTTATCATAAATATACCTTTACAAAAAAATACAGTCAGAGCAATGCGTTGAATGCCAATGTAGTGATTGATGTAACAAATACACTCACCCGTTTAAAAAACGGTTTGCCCGAAACCTATTGGACAAATGGCTATGTTAAAATTGTTTCGCCTACTGAGTTGCAGGCATGTATTACTTGCCAGGGCGGATGGGGCGGATTAAATCCTTATACTATTTATTGTTATATTGAGTTTGACAAACCGTTTACAAATGCAACCTTATGGAATGATGGTGAATTTATAAGTCGAAAGGAACTGGCTACTACTAATCCCGAAAAATTGCTGAAAAGATTTGGTGCTACGGTTTCATTTGCCGGGATGTCAGGTTTGGAAGTGAACTGCAAAGTTGGTCTTTCGTTTTTGAGTTTCGAAGCGGCGATGTTGAATTTGCGGAGTGAAAAAGATAAATCGTTCAATGACGCTTTATCCACTGCTGAAAATTTATGGCTTGAGAAACTAAACAAAATACAGATAAAAGGCGGAAGTGTTGTTGCACAGCAACTATTCCGGAGTGCGTTGCGCAATACCATGTTGATGCCCACCAACGTAACAGGCGAAGTGCCGGGCTGGAATCCGAATGTTCCACATTACTGGGATTACTATTGCATTTGGGATGTTTTCAGGACTACAATGCCGCTTTATAGCCTGATTTGGCCGGATAAGCAGCGCGAATTTATTCAAAATTTACTCGAAATTTACAAACGACGTGGCTATCTGCCTGATGCATGGGTGGCAGGAGATTATGCTATGATGCAGGGCGGAAGTAACTCAGATGTGGTTTTGGCAGATGCAGTTGTAAAAAAAATAGGTGGTTTTGATGTGAATCTTGCACTGGAAGCTACCCTCAAAAATGCTGAATTACAATCTGAAAATCCTCAATTGAAAGGAAGATATACGAATGATTACCGAAAATATGGCTGGATATTACCTCAAACAACGAGTGGAGCAGTTTCGCGAACACTGGAATATGCGTACAACGATTTTTGCATTTCAAATATTGCAAAAAACCTGGGCTATAAAGTCACAGAACAAAAATACTTTGACCAATCAATAAATGTATTTAACTTGTTTTACCCCGAATACCGTATGTTTTGGGCCAAAGACAGTGCAGGAAAGTGGATGCCCGATTTTAGTCCTATATCGAAACGGAAAGACACTTGGAATGATCCGTACTTTTACGAAGGCGGTTCGCAAATTTACTCTACTTACGTGCCTCATGCCATGCAAACACTGATTGATAAACATGGTGATTATGATTAGATGGGTATTTGATTACTTTCGGAAATATTTAGAATGATTAATAGTAAGGAGTTAATTAATCAATTAATCAAAGAATTTAATTATAAAGTATAAAAATTTTCTCAATGATTGTGAAGTCATGCGCAAAAAAATAAGACATCCTCTTCACAAAGAAGCACTCATGATATCTAGCTCATCTTTTACTCCTCTATATTGTAAATTA
>JBMOHZ010000317.1:0-3486 GCA_049317585.1 Paludibacter sp. | reverse complement strand
TATGAAGTGTGCACTTTACCCGATTTTGAATTTATCAACAATGGTAGCGCATCAATATAGGTGCTGAGTAATTTTTTCAAACCTCTAAAATCGAGTATTTTAGCAATAATTGGATGTTTCGAACGTATTTTTTCCAAAATATCTTCCGAAGTAGAATACTGACCTGTTTTGGTTTTTTTGGTTTTATCGTCCAATTTTAATCGTTCGAATAATATTTCGCCAACCTGAGCAGGCGACGAAACATTGAATGAAAAACCTAACATATCATGTATTTCATTTTCAATAAGCAATAATTCGGCCGTAAGTATTTCGGAACTTTGCTTAAGCGCTTCACCATCAATACGCACACCGTTTCGTTCCACTATAGCCAAAACACGCACAAGTGGCATTTCTACATCGTAAAACAAACTTTCCAAACCACTATCAATTAACTCTTTGGACAGTATTTGTTTCAACTGAAATGTAATATCAGCATCTTCAGAAGCATAATTACATAATAAATCGATATCGACAAAGCGAATATCCATCTGATTTTTCCCTTTGCCACCCACGAGCTCTTCGAAATGAATGGTACGATAACGGAGATAAATCTCGGCCAAATAATCCATTCCATGTCTGAGTTCAGGCTGAAGCAGATAATGAGCAATCATAGTATCAAATAATTTTCCTTTGAGGTCGATGCCATAATTTGCAAGCATAAGCAAGTCGAACTTAATGTTTTGACCAATTTTTTCGATATGCTCACTCTGAAAAAACGCTTTAAATTCACGTAAAACCTCATCGGCCTCAATTCTATCACTTGGTAGTACAACATAATATGCCTCACCAGCAACAAAACAAAACGAAAGTCCAACTAACTCAGCCGAAAACACATCCAAACCTGTAGTTTCAGTATCAAAACAAACTGACTTTTGCATAAAAAGCTTCGAAATTAAATCGGCACGTTTTACTTTTGTATCAATTAATTGATAATTATGGGCTACATTCTTTATGGTGAGCAATTCATTTTCGGCAACAGGTTCAACAACTTGCTGAATTTTAACAATTTCTGTAGGTTTTTTCTTAACTGATGTATTCTCAGCTTCGTCAAAAGCATCGAACAAATTCATTTGACCAGCTGGTGATTTTGGACGTGCAAATTGAATTGTTGTAGAGGGCATATCAGGCGGAAGCGACGTAAAAGGCTTTGCCCCAAATTTATTCTGAGTCATGGTTCGGAACTCCAATTCGTCAAATAAAGCTTTCAATTCCTGTTCGTTAACCTGCTCTATTTCCAACGATTTTTCGTTAAACTCAATGGGAACATCCGTTTTAATAGTAGCTAAAAATCTCGAAAACAAAATTTGTTCTTTATTTATTTCAATCTTTTCTTTTAATGCACCTTTTAACTCAGCAGTACGGGTTAATAAGGCATCAATACTTCCAAATTCTTTCAGTAATTTTACAGCTGTTTTTTCACCAACACCTGGACATCCAGGAATATTATCCGACGAATCGCCCATCAGGCCCAACAAATCAACAACTTGATCATGACTATCTAATTCGTATTTATTTTTAACTTCATCAGGTCCCATCACTTCAAAACCACCAGTATGGCGAGGTCTGTACATAAAAATATGATCGGATACTAACTGACCATAATCTTTATCAGGCGTAAGCATATATACCTCAAAACCAGCTATTTCAGCTTGTTTCGAAACTGTGCCTATCACATCATCGGCCTCAAAACCAGCCACTTCTAAAATTGGGATATTATAAGCTTTGATTATTTTTTTAATATATGGAACCGCCAATTTAATGTCTTCGGGAGTCGATTCGCGTTGAGCTTTGTAAAGCTCATATGCTTCGTGTCGGAAAGTTGGCCCACTAGGATCAAAAGCCACGGCAATATGAGTCGGTTTTTCGCGTTTAAGTACATCCTCGAGCGTATTTACAAAACCATAAATAGCCGATGTATTTAATCCCTTTGAATTGATACGAGGGGCACGAATAAATGCATAATAAGCCCTATAAATTATGGCATACGCATCGAGCAAAAAAAGTTTTTTCATTTAAAATAATCAATTGAATTGAAACACTAAAGAAATGCAAATCACTAAATTACATGGAATTAATGATGATTCTGTTTAAATTTCTTATTTAAATACATAAAAACAGCAACGCACAAAATAATTATAACCGCAAAAACCACAAAACTGTTCTGGTTAGTAAGTTGTGTTGTTAACCAAAAAAGAAAAGTGCCAAAAGACACAAAAACAAAAGTAGTGAGATTGAGATAGGCAAATAAATCACCTAATTTACGACCCGAATTCGATTTTTGAATTATAGCCAGACAAGGAACTTGAAAAAAACCACCTGAAAATGCAGTTCCAAACACACAAAAAGCAAAAACAGAAATGTCAAGGTCGAAAAAAATAATTATAGACAGAAAAAATATCATTCCAGCAATACCTGGCAAAATCATTTTTTTACCTGCAGTATTTCCTGCCACTTCAGCCGCAACCGAACATCCAATAGCAATTCCAATAGCTGCAACTGCCATTATTAAACCCGTAGTGGTGTTTCCTTCTCGGTAATATTGCGAAGTATGAATTACCAAATTCATTTGCAACATACCTCCTATCAACCAAAAAGCAGAAGAACCAAATACTGCTGGATTAACATCCTTGTATGATTTGGCCAACTCATACGATTGTCTCAAAAAAATGAATGGGTTATTACTCGCTTTGCTATTTTCAATTGGTAGTTCATCAACTTTTATCAGTAAAGTTGAAACATATCCAACAACTGCAATTATTAAAAATAAACCAATAAAATTCCAAACTCCAAAATAATCTGAAAAAGTAGATGCTACAACAGTTCCTAACAGTATTCCTAAAAAAGCCATAGTTTCGAATATGCCGCTTCCAAAAGCAACTTTTTTTTCACCTCCTACATCACGTATTAAACCGTATTTTGAAGGCGAATACATACTACTCAGAATACCCATTAATAGCACTGTAAACACTGCCAAATATATGTTTTCGAAATAAAATGCCACGGATGCTAACAACATGATTGGTATTTCGAGTAATTTGAGAAACCGAAATATACTTAATTTCGAAATTCGAACACTCAAATTACCAGCATAAGGAGAAAAAACCAAATATGGTAATATTAAAGCTGTCGAAACGACAGTAATTAACTGTGATTGATTTAGCCATTTAGGCAAAACCCATGCAACAGAAACAAATATTATACTGTTTTTCAGTAAATTATCATTGAAAACACTAAAAAAATTACTTGCAAAAAGTGCTATCCAATTTATTGATTTATTTTTAGGCATTGAATTTGCTGTTTAGTTACGAAACAAAAATACGGTATTTTTTGCGACTTACAAAACTATATACATATAAAGAATGTTTTAAGTTAAAACAAAACAAATCAAAACGCAACAGGAAGCAAAACAGTCATTTTAATAAAATAATGTTAAATTTTAGCGTTCAA